>JARRJE010000342.1:0-3119 GCA_037379765.1 Deltaproteobacteria bacterium | reverse complement strand
GCGGCCTGCTCCGAGCCTGAGGAAGCCGATCTCCTGCTCATCAACACCTGCGGCTTCATCCGCCCGGCAGTGGAAGAGGCCATCGAAGAGATTCTTGCCCTGGCCGCGATCAAGAAGAAGGACCCCGGAAAACGCCTGGTAGTCACCGGCTGTCTGGTGCAGCGTTACGGAGAGGAGCTGCGCCGGGAGCTGCCGGAGGTGGACCTTTTCATCGGCACCGACGGCTTCCAGGAGCTCGGGCGTCATCTGGCACAAGTGGAGTCAGGCGAGGCCCCGCTGGTCCGCTGCGAGACGCCCTCCTTTCTTGCAAACAGTTCCCATCCCCGCCAGCCGAGCACGCCCGCTCATCGCGCCTACCTGAAGGTGACCGAGGGCTGCAGCAACCGCTGCGCCTATTGTCTCATTCCTGCCATCCGCGGTCCGTTGCGCAGCCGCCCGCAAGAGGATCTGCTCGTCGAGGCCCGCCGCCTCGAACAACGCGGGGGGAAAGAGCTGACCCTCATCGCCCAGGACCTGACCGCCTATGGCCTGGACTCAGGGGGACCGCAGCTTCATCCTCTGCTGCTGAGGCTGCTCGCCGAGACCGAAATCCCGTGGCTGAGGCTGCTCTACCTGCATCCGGCCCGGGTCGATCGCGAACTGTTGACTCTCGTTGCCGCCGAACCGCGGATTTTGCCCTATCTCGAAATCCCGCTCCAACACATCAACGGTCGCATCCTTCGGAGCATGAACCGCCCCTATGATCGAGCTGATGTAGAGAAAATGCTCGCTGCTATCCGGGACATTTTGCCGGGGGCCGCCCTCCGCACAACTTTCATGGTGGGCTTCCCAGGAGAAACGGAAGAGGATGTCGCCGAGCTTGAAGATTTTATCCGCGACAGCCATTTCGACCACCTGGGTATCTTCACTTATTCGAACGAAGAAGGGTGCGCCGCTGCCTCTTTGCCGGGTCAACTGCCCGAAGAGGTGAAAAAAGAGAGGCGGCGTCGCCTCATGGAGGTACAGGCCGCCGTATCCCTAGCTAAAAACGAACAACGCGTGGGGTCGGTGGAAGAGGTTCTGGTGGAAGGCGTATCCAGTGAAACCGATCTGCTGCTCGAGGGCCGCACCTGGTATCAGGCCCCGGAAATCGATGGCTGCGTGTACATCAATTCAGGGGTCTGCGCCCCTGGCGAGATGGCGGCCGTCCGCATCACGGAGGCACACCCGTACGATCTGGTCGGAGAAATCGTGGAAGAAGAGACGGCGGGAAGCTGACTACTTGCGGGCTCCCTGATTAACCCGCTCCTTGAGCTCCTTGCCCACTTTGAAAAAGGGCAGTTTCTTCGGCGGCACCTTGATCCTTTCACCCGTCTTGGGATTGCGCCCATAATAGGTGCCGTACTCCTTGACCACGAAGCTGCCGAAGCCGCGGATCTCGATGCTGTCCCCGGCGGCGAGGGCATCGGTCATCGCCTCCAGGATGGTGTTGGTGATCGAGCTTGCTTCTCGGATCGGCATGTTGGTCTCCAGCGCGAGTGCTTCGATCAATTCGGATTTGTTCATAATCTTCTCCACATCATTAGGAAGGTTGTGAGGAGTTGCCCTAGCGGCCAGCCTGTTTTTTTGGGAGACGTTACAAAATTCCTTTGAATACGGGCAGATGTCTTATTCTAAACCGGCAAGCTCTTCAATGTAAAGGAGATTTTAAAAGCCTTCGCGAATATTGTTGCCGATCCGGCTGGGCCGACCCGCAGAAGCCCGCCAAATGCGGGCCAGTTCTCGACGCTGCAGAACGCGGTAGCGCCCGGATGGAAGGCTGCCCAGCCCCAGTCCGCCGTAGGCGGTTCGCTTCAATTGTCGGACAGGATGACCGATCGCGGCAAACATTTTGCGGATCTGGCGCTTGCGGCCTTCGTGAATGATCACTTCGATGAGGCTGCTTGCCGGATCGCTTTCCAGCACCTCGATCTGGGCCGGCCAAGTGCGCCGACCCTCGATGACGATCCCTGCCGCCAGCCGCCGGAGCTCGTCGGCCCCGGGTTGGCCGGCTACACGCGCCAGATAGGTTTTTTTCACCTCGAAGCGTGGATGGAGAATCCGATTGGCCACCTCGCCATCGTTGGTGAGGAGCAAGGCCCCTTCCGAATCGAGATCCAGGCGGCCCACCGGAAAGACCCGCTCCCGGACTCCTTTGAGCAAGGAGGTCACCACGGGCCGCCCCTGGGGGTCATGAACGGTGGAAACGTATCCCCGCGGCTTGTTGAGCAGGATGTAAACGAACCGCTCTCCGGAGGTGACCGGTTTGCCGTCGCACTCCACCAGGTGCCGGCCGGGATCGACCTGAAACCCCATCTCGGTGACGACGCGACCATCCACCTTGACCCGGCCCTGACGAATATACTCCTCGGCGCGCCGCCGAGAGGCTATGCCGGCTCGGGCCAAGATCTTCTGCAGCCGTTCCTTCATCGACTATCTGCTTCGGAGGAAAAAATCAGACGGAATAATCGCCTCGGCGGTATTTGGCCGATTCGACATAGGCGACGGTGGCCACCCTTTCGAGGACTTGGGCCAGGGGGTCGGCGGTGGGAAGCTGGTTCTTGACCGCGAGCAGGGCGACGGTCTTCTCTTCCAGGGCGGAAACGAACGGCTCCAACGCCTCGGCGCTGAACCGGCCATCTCCCAAGGCACCCGCAAAGGAATCCAGAGTACCGATGGTCTCCTCGGTTGCGGCAAGGCCCTCGAGGCGCATGGCCGGTGAAACAGGCTGATCGGGCGTCACTTCGCCAGCCGCATGGACCGGTTGTCCGGCAACAGCCTTCTGCAGCTCGTCGGTAAGCAGGCGCTGGAAATCAGCACCGGCGGCGAGGCCGCCGGCCGGTTGCTCTTTGCCAGTGATCTGCTGGCTCTGGAGTTGCTCGTTGATTTTCATGCCGGGCTCCTTACTGAAATCTACCATAGCTATCGGCCCAAAAAGCGTCAAGCATAAATAAAATCAACATTTTCGGACTCTAGCGGAAACTGGCGGGAAGGAGATCCCCCATTTTTTCATCCACCTTCCGTTTGATTTCCGGGTCCACTTCCAGCACATGCGGGTACCAGGGCTTCATCCGGCAGTCGAAAACGGCCGGCGGTTCGAG
>JARRJE010000341.1:0-3126 GCA_037379765.1 Deltaproteobacteria bacterium | reverse complement strand
GTCAAGTCTATCTTTGAAAAAATGGGGTCAAGTCTACCTTTGACTTTTAAGCTCGGCCTTGCTATCAAATACTATTATGAGCAGACCGTTAAGAATTGAATACCCCGGTGCATGGTATCATGTCATGAACCGTGGGCGGCGCAGGGAAAACATCTTTCTTCAGAGTGAAGACCATGAAGCCTTCATTCAGGTGGTTCGGGACACGGCGGAAATCTGGAACCTCAAGGTGGCTGCTTACTGCCTGATGCCCAACCATTACCATCTGCTGGTGCAGACGCCGGATGGCAACATCTCGCGCTGCATGCGCCATATCAACGGGCTCTATACCCAACGGTTCAACAGAGCCCACCACAAAGACGGGCCGCTGTTTCGCGGTCGGTACAAGGCGGTTCTGGTCGAGGGCGACAGCCATCTGCTCGAGGTCATGCGCTATATTCACCGCAATCCGCTCCATGCAGGCATCGTCGAGCAGTTGGCTGATTATTTCTGGAGCAGTCACCACGGCTATCTGTCGTGGGCCAAAAAATGGAACTGGCTGCAGAAAGACGTTTTGCTGAACATGCTTTCCATCAGAAAGAGCCGAAGACGGGCGGCTTACATCGATTTCGTATCACAACCCGAACCGGAAGAGATCGAACGCTTCTATTCCACGAAGAAGCTGCCTTCCATTCTGGGGAGCGATGATTTCAAGGAGTGGGTCAAGGAAAAGTTCCGGCACCTCGAGCTCCAGGAGATCCCGGAGGCCCGCATCTTGGCCGTGACGCCGGAAAAGGTGATCTCCCTCGTCTGCTCCCATTTCAAGGTGAATGAGAAGCAGTTGATGACGACACGGCGCGGGCAGGAGAACCTGCCGCGGGATATCGCCATCTATCTGGCCCGCCGCCACAGCCGGAGGACCCTGGCCGAAATCGGCAGCTTTTTCGAAATCGATAGCTACAGCACGGTCAGCAGCGCGGTGGAGCGGATCAAGGCGAAAAAGAGCAGTCGCACCTTGCGCAGACATCTCGATCAAATCGAATCCCGGCTCCTCAAAAAGAAAAAGAAGGCCTGACCTTTCGGCCGGCAGAGCAATAGGATGAAGCACGAGAATAACAGGGGGAAGGGGGGAGATCAAAAAGATGGCTATCGGGAATTCACCGCCATCGGGACCGGTGGGATGGTCGGCGGCGGCATCTTTGCCGTGTTCGAAGGCCTGTCCGTGGATCTCACTTGCGACAAGCGTCCCGGTCGGTTTCCTCCTTGCCGGAATCGCCACCTTGCGCACATCCTATCCTACTCACGACCCTCTCCATCATCTATCCGAACCAGGGAGGACAATGTGCCTCTGGATCAAGCGTTTTTCGGCCCCTGGCCGGAAGGAACAGGATAAGGATCTAGCAAGCCCATCCGGCTATGGATTTAATCCCGAGTGGCATTCGTCGCAATTGACTTCTTTCCATGCTCCGCCGATGTCCACCGGATGTTTGAATTCCAGCGATTCATTCACGGATGGCGCTACCTGCATGTTTCCCGGCTTGCCCTGAGCATTGATGAGGTGACAAAGATTGCAGTCGCGGCGTATCGTTACACCCTTGTCGCTCTTGTGAGTGTTGTTGTGACAGCGGAAACAGCCGTTGTAAATCAGATGACCGATATTATCCGTATAGGCGCTCCAGCGCACCTTCATGTAGGGGAAAATGTTCATGGAGAATTGATCCTGGATCCCTGAGACGGCCTTCTCGATGTCCTTTTTTCTTTTGGAGTAAATTTGTGGATAATTTTTTTGATAATATTGGTTGACTTGTTTTTCGATTTCCTGCAGGGCCGATTCTTTTGAAGTATATTTCCGAGCGCATACTTGAAGTGCTATGGACTTCATATCCGGCAGATCGGTCGGAATCTCACCGCCGCTCATGGCTATATTGATAAAATTGGATGGTGAGCGATATCGATGCGATGGCTCGTTGTGGCAGTCGATGCAGTCCATGGTGCGTATTTCCAAAGTATTAATCTGCTGTTTTGTCAAGGGATTGTTCTGATCCTGATACACCGTTACCGCCCCGGTCTGCTTATTGGTATATCTCACCCAAGGAATCACCTCCCGTTTCTCGTCGGTGGCGATATATTCGATGGTGACTTCCGGATTGATGTGCCAGTGAATGCCTTGCTTGAGTCTTTGTGCCTGATGTTGCGGGCCGATCTTCATGATCAAGCGGAGATTCCATTCCGTGTTGTCCTTGTCCGCGAGATAGAGTTTTTTAAACTCCAGCGAGTAAGTATAGAACTTCTCCGGCCAGTGGCACTGCTCGCAAGTCTGGCGGGCGGGGCGCAGGTTCTTGATGGGGGTGGGAATCGGTCTCGGATAGATGTCGGCGAGCGTGGCATAAACCTGATACAGTCCCGAGAGCTTCGAGCGCACATACCAACTGGCGCCGGGACCGACATGGCAGGACACGCATAAGACCCTGGCATGGGGGGAGTGTCGATAGGCGGTGTATTGCGGATTCATCACTCGATGGCATAACTTGCCGCAGAAAGCAACGGATTCCGTGTAGTGAAAGGCTTCATAGCTGCCAATGGCAGACATGAAGAGAAAAATCGTGGTGCCTATGGTGAAAATGAAGAACCCATGTCGATGCCGGGGGTCATTCAGGTCGATGGAGGGCCATACCGGTATTTCCGCGAGTCCGCGCTTTTTTTCTTCCCGGCTCTTCAAGTACATGCCGATGGGAATCAGGACCAGTCCGGCAATCATGACCGCCGGCAGCAGGATGAAAGTCACCAATCCCAGATAAATTTCCTTGGGCTCTAGAAAAATGGCAACCACGGAAAGAAAGACGATCATGAAAAAAGTGATGAGTGCGATCATTGCACCCGTCAAAGACAGCCAGTTTTGAGATGAATGAGGCAGTTTGATCTTCATGATTGTCCCTTCCCGATTTGCGTATTTTCCCTATTTTCTCTTCAATTTCAAAAGAATCACCGCCCTCCCGCCAGATCCCGGGAGACATAGTGTGCCACGGCTTGCATCTGTGCTTCCGTGAGCTTGTCCTTGAAAGTCGGCATAATACCTTTTCCGGTGCGCATCATCTGGATCACCGCCTGGGGTTCGGTGGAGACCTGCAGGCTGGGCCCCACCTTGGTCCC
>JARRJE010000340.1:0-3935 GCA_037379765.1 Deltaproteobacteria bacterium | reverse complement strand
CCGGCCCCGCCACCTGGATCTGATCCACGTGGAGCAGCACCGGCGAGCAGAGCGTGGCCGATTTCACCTGGGACCCTGTCACCAACGATGACACCCTGAATCCCCTTAAAGGGACGAGTCATAACGGCACGCCCGGTCTCCAAGGTCTGCTCCACGTGGATCAGATCCAGGTGGCGGGGCCGGATCTCCTTTCTTGCCTGGATGATCCGCTTGACACCAAAGATTGCCTTCCCCCGAAGGATGACAGTACGCCGAGCGATAAGATCACCACTTATGACGAGTTGATCAATTACGTCGTGGGCGACCAGTGCTCTGCCGGCGATGATGCGACCTCGGTTAAAACGGGGACCGATGGCTGGTACCGTAAGTTTCTCATTCCTCGGGAACGCAACCTGGGTCAGGCTAGCCTGCTGGGCGGCATGCTCGACTTCACCACCTATGTGCCTTTTGAAGACCCCTGTCTCTCCGAGGGAATGTCTTATCTCTACAGCCTTTATTACCAGACCGGCACCCCGTGGTATGAGTCGGTGTTCGGCGATCCCCCCGGGGGGGCGATCAAAGCCAGTAAAGAGCTTGGTCTCGGACTGTCCACCACTCCCAACCTGTACGTGGGCAAAATGCAAGGGGCCAAGGCCTTTGTCCAGACCAGCACCGGGGCGATCGTGGGGGTCAAGCAGCCGAATCTGCCCTTCTCCAATTACAAATCCGGACGGGCCAGCTGGGAGGAACTGGATAACTGAAATGACTTCCTCTCTTCCGGGAGAAAAGCAGCGCCGCCTTTCTCGGCGGCGCTGCCGTTTCACACTACGAGGCAGCCTATGCGCCCTTTGCATGACGAATCCTACCTGACGGCCCTTCTGAAAAAGAGCGGGCTGATCTCTCCCGAGCAGCGGAAGCTGCTGGCCATGCAGAAGGATCAGCAGCGCCAGCTGCTGCTCAAGAGCCGGCAGAAAAACAGCAGTGATCCGCTTGCCAAGGGCGATCCCGATCTGGTGGAGATCATTGCCTCCATGAAACTGGAGTTGCCACAAGGCCAAGGCAAGCCCCTCACCGAGGAGCGCATCATGCGGGCAATGGCGGCGGATTTGAAACTGCCTTTCAGAAAGCTCGACCCCCTGGATCTCGATCTCGAAATCGTCACCAAGACCATTCCCAAACAGTTCGCCCTGAAGCACATGCTGCTGCCGGTCGCGGTAAAGAACGGCGTGCTGGAGGTGGCCATTTGCGACCCGGACTGCCGGCAGGTGCTCGAAGACGTCGAACGGGCCAACCAGATCAAGGTCAAGCCCTATCTCAGCACCAAGAGCGACATCCGGAAGACCCTCGCCGAGTTCTTCGGCTTCCAGACTTCGATCTCCGCCGCGGAAAATCACCTGGCCGGGCCTTCGGTGGACCTGGGCAACCTCGAGCAGTACGTCAAGATCGCCTCCACCAGCGAGCTCAATGCCTCCGACCAGCACATCACCGCCGCTGTCGACCACATGTTCAATTACGCCTTCGAGCAACGGGCCAGCGACATCCATATCGACCCCAAGCGCGGCCAGGGCCTGGTCCGGCTGCGGATCGACGGGGTGTTGCACACCATCTACAAGCTGCCCAAGGTGGTGCACGGGGCCGTGGTCTCTCGGATCAAGTCGTTGGCCCGCCTGGACATTGCCGAGAAACGGCGGCCACAGGACGGCCGCATCAAGGTGGACCGGGGAGAAGGCAAGGAGGCTGAGATCCGGCTCTCCACGGTGCCGGTCGCTTTCGGCGAGAAGGCGGTGCTTCGGATCCTCGACCCGGATATTCTTTTCCAGGACGTGAAGACCATGGGGTTTTCCGAGCGTGATTTGAAGATATATCAAGGCTTCATGCAGGCGCCGCACGGGATTGTCCTGGTCACCGGCCCCACCGGCAGCGGGAAGTCCACCACGCTTTACTCGACCCTCAAGGCCATCGCCACCCCGGAAAAGAACGTTATCACCGTCGAGGACCCGGTGGAGATGGTGCACGAGGAGTTCAACCAGATCTCCGTGCAGTCGGCGGTGGACGTCACCTTTTCTTCCATTCTCCGCAATATCCTGCGTCAGGACCCGGACATTCTGATGATCGGCGAAATCCGCGATTATGAAACTGCGACCCACGCGGTCCAGGCGGCACTCACCGGCCATCTCGTCTTCTCCACCCTCCATACCAATGACGCGGTTTCCACCATCACCCGTCTGGTCGATCTCGGGGTCCAACCGTTTCTGCTCGGCTCCACCCTCCTCGGGGCCGTGGCCCAGCGGCTGGTGCGCCGCATCTGCCCTCACTGCGCGGAGGCATTTGCCATCGAGGCGGAAGAGCTGAAGGGACTGGGGCTGCCGGTAGTCGAGACCGGCACCCTGAGCCTCAAGCGGGGCAAGGGCTGCCAGCAGTGCCGCGGGACCGGCTTTCTCGGGCGGTGCGGCATCTTCGAGATCATGCCCCTTTCGGACAACCTCCGGAAGTTGGTGTCCGGGGCCTCGGAGGCGGAGATGCGGGAGCTCGCCCGCAAGGAAGGAATGAGCACCCTGCGTGAGGACGCCTGGCGCAAGGTCAAAGCAGGGGCCACTACCTATGAGGAGGCCCTGAGGGTCGCCGGAGAGACGTAAGTTGCTGACGCAGGTTGGCACCGGTGCCGAAAAAAGTCACCCTCCGCAAACCACGGGCCGCCAAGGGCTGGTGGTTTTTTATCCTCTTGATTTTAATAGTTTTATATTCCTTGGCGGATGTTTGGGAGGGTCGGGTATTCTTTTGTAAGTTACTGAAATTTAAAGAAAGTTTCTTCTTGGGCCTCCGAAAGGTTAAGATTCGGTGACAGAAATTGTCCATCGGCCCGTTTTTCGGTTTTGGGGGCGGACGGTGTTAAAAAAAGTTGTTTAGTATAAGTTGCCGATATCTCAGCATTAATATTGATTTCTGGGTTGCTGGTATAAAAATTGTAAATTGTGAGAGATATCGAGGGTTTTATGCTTCCAGTCGTTATAAAAAGGAGGAGGTTCGATATGCCCAGATTATCCAAAACATTCGGGTACGTCCATCTTAGATTATTTCAATAATTTGATGGAATACCAAAACTCGTCCTGGCCAGGACAGAGCGTTTTGGATGGCAAAAACTTCATGGCCATTCAACTGCAGGACTGCGGAGGTAAGGCCCGTCTCAGCCAGGATATCACCGTGCCGGAAAACGCCACGGCATTGAGTTGGGACATGGCGTATGATAACCAATTAGCCAACGAGTTTTCCAACTCCCAGTATGTGGCGGTATACATCCGTGATCTGGACGACAATATCCTGGAGACGCTGTTTATAACCGGCCCGGACAGTCAACAGGAAGTCGACACGATGACCACCTTCAGCCGGGATATCTCCAAATATGCCGGCCAAACGGTACGAGTCGATGTGGAGCTGCAGGTGCAGGTGAATTATCTGCCGGTCGGCCTGGACAATTTCCGGGTGGAGGTGACGCCGGTGGTGACCGGACCGAAACCGGTGCTGCCCCCCGGCTGGGGTATGCAGGAACCTCGAGGGTGGGAGGGGCCCATGCCTCCTGGGCTGCAGAAACAGGAGAAAGTCCCGGCCGGATTCGGACTCGACAAGGGCAAGAAAAAAGGTTGGTTTAAATAAATTCCAGGTGGATCTTGTCTCAAAGCCGGGGCCGGTTTGGCCCCGGCATTGGTTTGATTGATGCCCTTTTGGCCTCTTGCGAGGCGGTTCTTTCGGGATACAGGGCATGAAAAAAACAGGTCTGGTAAAACAGCTCGAATTTTCGTTTCAGAGTGGGTAGAATTGCATTCCCCTTGCCGGCTTCTCGGCAAGGGGTTTTTGCTTGGCCGCCCTTGCCAAGGGTGGGGGGAATCTCTATAGTAATTAGTCGGGAATGGCAGAAAAGATCGTTGCTACCAATAAAAAAGCCTATCATGATTTTTTCA
>JARRJE010000339.1:0-4099 GCA_037379765.1 Deltaproteobacteria bacterium | reverse complement strand
GATCAGTTCGGGGTGGGTGCAAGCGAGCCCATCGTGGCCGTGAGCTGTGACCAGGTTGGGTTTGAGCAACACCCGACTGCCCCGAGGGCAGGCGAAGGAAAGCCCGCGGCAGATGTCTGCCACCGCTTCTTTAAGGAGAGGGCGGCTGTAAGAAGCGGCTCGAAGCAGAGCGACGGGCGACAACCCGGTGGTCATGGAGAAAAAGGAAGGGCCGGCTTGGTGGGGGGAACCAAACCGGCCCGTCGGAAGGAGAAAGGAGATAAGAGTGTTGCTCTTGTCGTGGGATTTTGCAACGGCTGTGCCACTTACAGAAAAAAGTCCGCCATTTCCTGAAAAGGTCACCAGGGCAGGCGATTAGGTTCATGAATGGCCGTCTCCCCTGGTTGCTCAAGCGCAGCTGGGTACAATTTTTTGGCCTGGTTTTCGCAACTATTAGGCCGGATTCCCCCCCGGATCCAAGGAGCTTTTCCAGATTCTATTTTTTGAACTCCAGTCCGGTTGCCGGTTTGATTGAGGTAAGCCATAGAAAAAACTTCTATTTTCCTATAATTTTAAGCGATATCGTACAAAATTTTAAACTAGCCTGGCGGCCTAATTCAGGCTTCCCGGCCCCAGTTCAGCAAGCCGCCGGCCATGAGGATTTGCCGGTGGCGGGCTGAGACCTCGAGGCGTGCTGCGATCTTTTTGCCGCCTGTCTCAATGGTCAAGGTTTCCGCGCCGCCGGTGAGCGATTGGCGTAAATCAGGGATCACCACCTCGTCGCCTTGCTGCAGCGAATCATAATCAGCAGGGTCAACGAAGGTAAGCGGCAAGATGCCGAAATTGATCAGGTTGGCCTTGTGGATGCGGGCAAAGCTCTTCACCAGCTTTACCCGAACCCCCAGGTAACGGGGAGCAAGGGCGGCATGCTCTCTGGAGGAGCCTTGGCCGTAATTGTCGCCTCCAACGATCATGCCGCTTCCAATCGACCGCGCTGAAAACATACTCACTGATCGCCGGGATGTTGCTTCGCAAGGGTAGAATCTGGGCGCCTGCCGGCATGATGTGGTCGGTAGTGATGTTGTCGTCAATCTTGAGCAGCACCGTCCCTTTCCAGGTTTCGGGAATCGGCTCCATTTCGGGGAAGGGGGCAATGTTGGGGCCACGAATGATTTCCACCTCTTCCCCTGCCGTCCGAGGCGGCTCAATTCGCTGATTGCCCGGCAGATAGTGCTCGGGAAGGCTGAAAACGGGGGCGTCCCCGAGATCGCGCGGGTCGGTAATCCGGCCGTTCACCGCCGAGGCCACTGCTACCTCCGGGCTGCAGAGATAGACTTGGTCATTTTTGGTGCCGCTCCTGCCTGGAAAGTTTCGGGGAAAGGTGCGCAAGGACACGGTGGCAGTGGCCGGCGCCTGGCCCATGCCGATGCAGCCCAGGCAGCCTGCTTGGTGCACCCTGGCCCCCGCGTGGATCAGGGTGAGCATGTCACCCATGGCGGTGAGATTCTCGAGCGCCTGTCGGCTGCCGGGGTTGATCTCGAAGCTCACGTCCGGATGCACCTCCCGGGTTTCGAGGGACTTGGCCACCACCAGCAGGTCGCGGAGTGAGGAGGCGGAGCATGACCCCACCAGCACCTGGTTGACCGGCGTGCCGGCCACCTCCCGCACCTTGACCACGTTGTCGGGGGAGGAGGGACAGGCGATAAGCGGCTCGAGCGTGGACATATCGATCTCGATCACTTCGTCGAAGACGGCGTCCGGGTCGGCCACCAGCTCGCTCCACTTGTCGGCCCGCCCTTGACTGGCCAGGAACTTCCTGGTGTTCTCATCCGAGGGGAAGACCGAGGAGGTGGCCCCCAGCTCGGCACCGAAGTTGGTGATCGCCGCCCGGTCAGTGACCGAAAGCTCCTTCACCCCCGGCCCGAAGTATTCCATCACGTATCCGACCCCGCCTTTTACTGTTAGCCGGCGAAGAAGCTCGAGCAGGATGTCCCGGGCGGAGACCCAGGGATTCAGCCTGCCAGTGAGCTTCACACCGTAAATTTTAGGCATGATCAGGTAAAAGGGCTTGCCGGCCATGGCCATGGCCACGTCCAGGCCGCCGGCGCCGATGGCGAGCATTCCCAGGCCGCCGCCCGTGGGGGTGTGGCTGTCTGAGCCGAGCAGGGTCTTGCCTGGAAGCCCGAATTGCTCCAAGTGGATCTGGTGGGAGATGCCGTTGCCCGGCGGAGAGAAATAGAGACCGTATTTGCGGGCGACCGACTGCAGGAAACGATGATCGTCTGCGTTCTTAAAGTCGGACTGTACCAGATTATGGTCGACATAGCAGACTGATATCTCGGTCTGGACTCGGGGAATACCGATGGCCTCGAATTCGAGATAAGCCATGGTGCCGGTGGCGTCCTGAGTGAGGGTCTGATCGATCCGGATGCCGATCTCGGCGCCTTTCTTGAGGTCTCCTTCTACCAGGTGGGCCGCCAGGATCTTCTCCGTTACCGTCTTTGCCATGATCGTGCTCCTTCTGTTTGCGTCTCCCGGCGGCGCCCCGCGGGATGTCTTTGTCGATAGATGAAATTACTTGTTTTTTCGTTATTCTTAGCCAGTGGCTTTTTTTGCGCAAAACAGCTTCTTTACCATAATTTTGCCCATTTGTACATCGCCGGACGGTCCAGGACGGCGGAAGTTTTTTGACGCCGCTTCCTGCAACCGGTCAAAAATATGACTCTGATTCACCTGCCGGCGTGCGGGGTGCACATTAATTGCGCGTGCAAAATTATGATAAAACGCTATGTTAGCTTGTGATTCCTCCCGGAAGACCGGCTGGCACATTGTTTGCGATCTATTTGCTGAACAGAAACAGGCAGATGAGGCCATTTCCCTTTTCTGTCCTTGATTTCACAGGAGAAAAATCGCATGGCCGCAGAAACGAAAGTCCGGACCGAGAGAAAGGGTTCCCGCAAGAAAAAATCGAATCCGCTTTTCTTTATGATAATCCTGGGACTTATCATCGCTATGGCTGGCGGCGGGTTTTTCGCTTATACCAAATTCCGCGCTCCCCACCCGATCAAAGATGCTGCGAAGGACAAACCTCCCCAGCCTGCCAAGATCATCGGCGAGGTCTTATCCCTCGAACCGTTCATTGTCAATCTTTCCGATCCCAAAGGCAGACGCTATCTCAAGGTCCAGATCCAGCTCGAAATGGAATCGAAGGAAGCGGTGGCACGCGCCACCGAGGCCACCCCGAAGCTCAGGGACATGGTGATCATGATGCTCACCAGCCTCACCTTCGAAGACGTGATGACCCCGGAGGGCAAGATCCGGATCAGGGATGAGCTGCTGCAGCGTTTCAATCAGATCCTGCGGCCCGACCGGGTGGCCAACATCTACTTCACCCAATTCGTCGTCCAGTAGCTACCCGGCTCTCGACGAGACGCGATTCTATGGAACAGATCCTCAGTCAAGACGAAGTTGATGCCTTATTGAAGGGAATCTCCGGGGGCGAGATCGAAGAGCCTGAGGAACCGCTCGATACCGAGGCGCTTGGCTACACACCTTATGACTTCAGCCGGCAGGAGCGGATTGTCCAGGTCAAAATGCCGGCCTTTGAGTTCATCAACGACGCCTTCCTCCGCTCCATCCGCACCTCGCTCACCAATGCCCTGCGGCGCATCATCGACATCAACTCGGTACCGATGGAGCTGGAACGCTTCGGCGCCTTCGTCCGCACCCTGCCGGTGCCGAGCAGCCTTCAGATTTTCAAGATGGACCCTTTTCGGGGTCATGCATTGCTGGTGCTTGAGCCTAAGCTGGTTTTCACTTTCGTGGAGAGCTTCCTTGGCGGCAATGCCGCCCGCACGGTGCGCATCGAGGGGCGCGACTTCACTACTATCGAGCAGCGGCTGATCCGGAGGGTGGTCAACCTGCTGCTCACCGATCTGGAAAAGGCCTGGTATTCGTTGCAGCCGCTCGAGGCCCGGTACGTCCGCAACGAGATCAACCCCCAGTTCGCCAAGATCTGTGAACCGGAGGACGTGGTGGTTATCAATAAATTCGAGGTGAACATGGACCGTCCCATCGGCAGCATCACCATGTGCATCCCGCTTGCCAACCTGGATTCGGT
>JARRJE010000338.1:0-3141 GCA_037379765.1 Deltaproteobacteria bacterium | reverse complement strand
AAGCCGACCGCAGGAGCAGCCCGGTGTTGAACCCGAAAAGCAGCGTAGCCAGGAGCTCGAGATCCCTCTTGAAGCCGGAGGCTCTGGACTGCCCGAAGCCCGAAGGCAAGGACAGTCCGGCACGGAGCCTGAAGGACGTCGGGTGCAGAAGGAAGAGGAGCAATATGGCCTTGCCCCGGGGTTCGAGGGAAAAGGCAAGCAAGGGCAAGGTTGGATTCGCCGAGAAGAGAACAGGGCCGGCACGGGTTGGCAACGGAAAAACGAAGAGCTAGAGAGGGGCCGCTAGCAAATGGAACCTTGACGAAAAGAACCGGGAGGCCGGGCGGTTATCGCCCGGCCTTTTTTTGTCTCTGGAAAAGGAAGGGCCCTGTGGCAGGCAGGGCCCTTTTTCAAAGGAGGAATTGAAATGCCAAACGCCCTGCTTGAAAAAGCAGGAAGCAGATTGATGTCTGCCTAACCAAGTATATCAGTATTCAAGCCACATTGGATATCAAAAAATATCTTTTCGGGAAGTAGCGGAAGCCCAGAAGCCCAGAGAACTTATTTGGACTTCGACTAACCCGATTTTTTCTCCTCGGCAGGAAAAGAGGGATTGGTAGGCACGCCGGCAGGCCTCGGCCGAAGGGATATCTTCATGCCGGCGAGCTCATGGGCGACCCTCTCGATGAGAGGATCGATGTTGGCGGCCACCTCCGGCGACATCTCGAGACCAACTTCGAGTCGGGAGGGCTCGATGCCGAAGAGGATCATGATCGGGGGCAGGCCGTCGGTCAGGGTGGCCACGGTCAGGATTTCCGAAAGGCCGATCTGGTGAGGAGAGATTCGGGTGCTCAAAAAGGCGGGCGGGTCGGTGAGCTCCATGCGGGAGATGGTGCCCGGGGCCTTGCCGCCTTTGACCGCATCGATCAACAGCACATGGCTTCGGCCTTTCAGGTAGGGCAGGAGCGCAAGCCCCAAGGTGCCGCCGTCGACCGCCTCCACCTCCGGCGGCAGAAGATAGCGGCCCTGGAAACCCTCCACGACCCTGATTCCGGCTCCCTCATCGGAAAGGAGGATGTTGCCGATTCCCAGTATGAGGACATTGGCGCCATTTTCCGTCAGGGGCCTCTTCTCGCTGTCATTCATAAAAATTCCAATGATTTCAATAAAGTTGATTGGGTTGAATTGGGCACTTCGCGTGTGAAGGGCTCAATTCACCAAGAGCCGGAACCGGCTGAAGTCTCTGTCTGAAGAGTCGTCACCTCAAGCCCATGGATCTCTTTATAACTCCTTCGTCGTAATATCCTTTCGATTTACGGCGGTAACTGAATATGCATTTAAACCATCATTTTTGCGCCTTGTCCGTCAAGAGAAAAAGGAATTCCCTTGCCTGCCCACTCTGCTGAAAGGCCGCTCACCCTACAATCCATTGAAATACCGGCGGAATTTATTTTCTTCATCTCGGATGCCGATTTTTGCCTGGTCGTAAGCAGGTGCCGCCTGCAGACTTTGTATTGAGAGAGTAATAGTCAACTGGCGTTCCTGCCAGCGGGGATGGCCGAGGCGGTCGGTCGGAATCGCGATCTCTCTGCCCTTTGGGCTGACCGCCACGATGGCATAGCGGATGGACCAGGAGGCATCGTCCATAAGGAAATCGACGGGCCTGCCGGCTTCGCCGTCAGCGGCCCACAGCCGACAGCTCCTGGCTTCGGCGAGGCGCCGCAGGGAGGAGTCCTCGAAATGTTCGGTCGGGGCGGCGAGCTCGTCTTCCATGGAGAGGATCGGCTGGAGTGCATGGGCAGAAGGGGACATGGGGGGCACCGAAGTGAAGCCGGTTGCCGGCCAATATTCCGGCCAGCCGTAAAAAGTGAAGATCTCCAGCTCGCGCTTGCGGGAAATGGGCTTCCGGATGTCGATATCCGGGCTCTTTTCGATCTGTTTTCTGCTGAGATTGAGGGTGATTCTTTTCCGGTCCCATTCCACTTGCTGTACGGCGGCCGGTGCGATCAGAGTGGTACTGCCGAAAAGCCAGGCGCCGATGTCCACTACCAGGTAGCGGATCGTCCAGTCCCGATCGTCAAAGAACAGATCGGCCACTCGGCCGGTTTCGTTGTCGGTTGTGATTACCTCAGCCTTGCTGAGTTTGGAGAGCGGCTGGAGCACGGAATTCCTTTGACAAAAAAAGACGGCTGATTTAGACCCTTGGCTCAAGGAAGGCAGCCGCAAGGGACAAGGTTGAATTTGCACCACCTGAAAATTGATCACAGAGGACACAGAGGGCCACAGAGCTAAGCTAAATTTATAAGATTCTGTTTTTTCTCTGTGGCCCTCTGTGCTCTCTATGGTGAAAAAAGGTTTTTTCCCCTGACTGTCGACTGCAAGCTGCAAGCCGGCGCCGGCTTTCACATTGTACGGGGCGGTAAAGCCGCTGTTCAACACAAAAATAAGAGACCTTTCCGGCATGGCCGCACTCAAACCCCTTCGGGACAGAAGCGAACGCATCGTTCAAATCCTCGAGATCCTCGGGCAGGAGCAGACAACCACCATGCTGGGGGAGATGTCCCGGAGCTACGATCCCTTCCGGTTGCTGATCAGCACCATCCTGAGCGCCCGCACCACCGACGAAGTGACCTATCCGCTCGCCGAGGAACTGTTCAAGGTCTATCCCACTGCGCGTGATTTGGCTGCCGCCGATCCGCACGAGGTGGAGAAGCTCATCAGGCGGATCGGCTTTTACCGCAACAAGACAAAGAACATCATCGAGACAGCCAAGATCATCGTCGATGAGCATCACGGCCAAGTGCCGGCGGACATGGCAGCGCTGCTGAAGCTGCCCGGGGTGGGGCGGAAGGTGGCCGGCTGCGTCCTGGTCTACGCCTTCGGCAAGGATGCCATTCCTGTAGATACCCACGTGCAAAGGTTGGCCAATCGCATGGGTCTGGTGCATACCACTTTCCCGGAGCAGACCGAGCGCGAGCTGATGCGGATTACCCCCAAGGAGCACTGGCAGGAAGTGAACGACCTCTTGGTCTGGTACGGCAAGACCACCTGCAAGCCGCGCAAGCCCGAATGCTTCCGGTGTATAGTCATCGAATACTGCGACTTCACCCCGAAGAACATGACGCCTTGATTGCATCGCATCACAGATCGAGGGGGCTTCTG
>JARRJE010000337.1:0-6024 GCA_037379765.1 Deltaproteobacteria bacterium | reverse complement strand
GATAAATTCAGATGGCAAACTTTGCAATCATGTTTGTTGATATTTGTGAAAGCATGCGACTGTATGAGACTCTGCGTTCAGAGAAGCGCCGCCGACCAACACCCCATCGATATCGGGTTGGCGGAGCAGTTCGTCGACGTTCTCAGGTTTGACGGAGCCACCATACAATATTCTAATTTGCTCAGCAATCTTTTTCTCGGACAGTTGCCTCAGTTGTCCCCGCACGTAGGCGTGGGCCTCCTGGGCCTGGTCAGTGGTGGCCGTCCTGCCTGTGCCGATAGCCCACACCGGCTCATAGGCCACCACCAGGGGTGAGCCGGCGAGGCTTACCTGGGTGAGCCCGCGCCGGATCTGGCGTTCAATGACTTCGAAAGTTCGGCCCTCCTCCCGTTCCTCCAGCGTCTCGCCGATGCAGAGCACCGGCGTCAGATCGAAGCGAAGCGCTCCCCGGATCCGTCTATTCACCATGGTGTCTTCTTCGCCGAAGACGTGACGGCGCTCGGAATGACCGATAATGGCCATGCTGCATCCCAGATCCCGGAGCATGACCGGGGAAATCTCACCGGTAAAAGCTCCCTTTTCCTCCCAGCAGACGTTCTGGCCAGCGAGGACAACCCGTGAGCCGTCGGTCACTTTTTTTACCGTCGCCAGGGCGGTAAAGGGTGGAGCGATCATCACCTCCCGGCCGACGACATTTCGGCTGGCCTCGACTACAGACGCTGCCAGCTGTTCCGCTTCGGCTGTGGTGGTGTGCATCTTCCAGTTGCCGGCAATGAGGGGAATCCGTTGCATGCCCGCCTCCTTCTTCTTTATTTTCCGCCCGCGGCCTGTTTACCGGGGGAGGACAAGTTATCGCCACTCCTCCAAATATCTCAGTCAAGGGCAGCGACCCCTGGCAGGGTCTTGCCTTCCATCAGCATGAGAAAGGCGCCGCCTCCGGTGGACATGTAGGAGATGTTCTCCGCCTCTCCCGCCTTTTTCACCGCAGCATCGGTGTCACCGCCGCCAACGATGGAAAGGGCGTGGGCATGGGCCACGTGCTGGACCATGGCCATGGTCCCCCGAGAGAAAGGATCCATCTCGAAGGCGCCCATGGGGCCATTCCAGACGATGGTCTGGGCATCGTCTAAAGCCTCGGCAAACAGAATCACTGTGGCCGGGCCGATATCAAGGGCCATCCATTCAGACGGAATCTCCTGGGCGGTGACCCGCCTGCGGTTGGCATCGACGGCAAACCGGTCAGCGGCCACGCAGTCCACCGGCAGATAGAGCTTGATTCCCTTGGTACGGGCCTTTTCCAAAAGCTCCCGGGCGGTGGCGAGCAGATCTTCCTCCACTTTAGACTGACCCACCTCATACCCTATGGCCTTGAGGAAGGTGTTGGCCATGGCGCCGCCGATGAGCAGCTTGTCCGCCCGGTCCATCAGGTTGTGCAAGGCCTCGAGCTTGCCTGATACCTTGGCGCCTCCGATAATGGAGACCAGCGGCCGCCGAGGGTTCTCGATGGCTCGATGGAAATAATCCATCTCTTTCTGAAGAAGCATGCCGGCCGCACACTGCTCAAAAAACGCGGTTACCCCCACCACCGAGGCGTGGGTCCGATGGGAGACGGCAAAGGCATCGTTGATGTAAATATCGGCGAGCGAAGCCAGTCGGCGAGAAAAGTCCTCGTCGTTTTCGGTCTCCTGGGAATGGAAACGGAGATTCTCAAGCAGCAGCACCTCTCCGGGCTGAAGGTCGGCGGCCATCTCCAGGACCTCGTCGCCGATGCAGTCAGGGGCCATTTTCACCTCCCGGCCGAGTAGTCCGGAGAGATGCGCGGCCACCGGTCGCAAACTGAACTTTTCGTCCCGCTTTCCCTTGGGCCGCCCCAACTGGGAACAGAGGATGACCGCAGCCCCTTGCTTCAGAGCGTAGTCGATGGTGGGCAGAGCACCGCGGATGCGGGTATCCTGGGTGATGGTGCCGTTCTCATCGAGCGGCACGTTGAAATCAACCCGGATGAGCAGTTTTTTACCTTCGACCTCGAGGTCGCGAATGTTCTTCACCGGTGTTTCTCCTTTTACACTCTCGCTGGAGCGATAATTATCGATTTCCGCGGGGTAAACACTCACAGGGTGCTCAGATGCCCGGGAGAGACGTAGGAGCTATAGCCTACATGCACCATGCCGATGACAACTTGTCGACCAACCGGCAAAACCCAAATGCGTCCGAGTCCGCATGAGTGAGCAACAAGCCCATACGGTGGACCGTGGCGGCTGTGCCGACGAAGCGGATGCAGTTCCCTGTGGCGCTTACAGTTTTTTCATCATGATTAGGGCATCTTCACCGGAATCGGTATAGTAGCTCTTGCGCAAACCGTAAGGGGAAAATCCGCTTCGCGCATAAAGCGCCTTGGCAGCATAATTAGAGGAGCGCAGCTCAAGATAGAAAGCGCTCACACCTGCTTCCCGCAGCCTCTTGCAGGCATGAGCCAGCAAGGAGGAAGCAATGCCGCGGCGGTGGTGGCGGGCCGCCACAGCCAGTTTGAACAGTTCCGCTTCATCGGCCATAGTCCGGCCGCAGAGAAATCCGAGCAACTCTCCGGTACCGCGGTCGCGAGCCACCCATCTCCAGCCGGACCGCTGCCGAAGCTCCTCCAGCCAGAGTGGCCTCGACCAGGGAGAAAGATTTTCCGCTTCCAGCTGCAGGACTTCAGAAAGATCCTCTTCCTGCAGAGGAAGAACGACCGATTCGAGCGCCCCGCTCACACGTCAACCCTCACGGAAAAAATTCTCCCCTTCCCAAAATCTGGAAACGTTCACAGGTGCCGCAGATAGTCGCGCACAGAGTGACCGGCCATACGCCCGTATGCCGGTTGCTCTGTACACGGGCAGATGCGGTGGTTGTGGTCCCTTCCGCTACACCATCTTGTCAGCCACCGACATGGTGAGATCGCCCAACATGTTGGTGTAGCTGCCAAGCTCATTGTCGTACCAGCCGTAGATGACCACCTGGGTCACGGGCACGTCCACCAGTTCGGTGGAAGGGTTGTCCCCGCCGATGGGGATGTGATGTCGGAGGAGACGTTCTGCTCCTCCGTGTATTCCAGGTACCGCGAATGGGCGGCGAACTCGGCGAAGACCCTGTTGATGTGGCCCCGCTTGAGCGGGCTGTTCACTTCATCCTGGATGTTCAGCACCAGGATAGTCAGGGAGCCGGTGGAGGTGGGAACGCGCACCGACTCAGCCATGAAGCCGATGTGCTTCATCTCCGGAATCACCAGTGGCAGGGCCCGGGCGGCCCCAGTGGTGGTGAGAATGATGTTGTTCATGATGCTCCGGTTCTTGCGATGGTCGGTTGCCCCGGTTTTGGGCAGCCGATCGAGCACCTGCTGGCTGCCGGTGGCGGCATGCACCGTCACCATGGAAGCGGAGAGGAAGCGGTCCGCCCCGAGGTGATCGAGCAGCGGCTTCACCATGTACGCCAGGCAGGTGGTGGTGCAGGAGGCGGCGGAGATCAGGCTGTGCCAGTCTGGATTGTACTCGGCCTCATTGATGCCGAGGATGGTGGTGATCGCATCGCCGGGCATGGACATGCCCTTGTCCTTGATCTTGAAAGGTGCCGACAGCAGCACCTTTTCAGCCCCGCCGACCATATGGCCGCGCAAAGACCCCCGAAGGGCATCGGCATCTGTGGTGGGATCGGTGAAGGCGCCGGTGGTGTCCACCACCAGTCGGACGCCGTTTTCCTGCCACTTGATCTCTCGCGGGTTGCGCGATTCCCGGAGAACCTTTACCGGCAGGCCGTCGATGGTCATGGTGCCGTCGGTGTCACTCAGGTTCTCGATGACCCGGCCACCCTTATGACCGTACAGATAATTGCTCAGCCGTCCGTAAGTGCTGTCCTTCTCAATGGCGGCGGCGAGATCCTGAAGGCCGGTGCCTACCTCGCGGCCGATATTAACGACGATGCCCTCAAAACGTTTGCGGGCCGCATGATGCCAGAGCGACAGCTTGCCGATGCGGCCAAGTCCGTTGATGCCTAATCTCATTCCACGAAATCTCCTATCACAAATACTAAGGTTAGAAAGAGGTTATAAAAAAATCTGAATCCCTTAGCGATTGCCTAGCGCCGGGCACTGAAAAGGTGATTGTCCGAACGAAATGACATGATGCTATATCGGACGGTTGCCGGAAGAGTCAAAGGCGCAGCAGACGGACGCGCCCGAGAGGCGGTTTCGCATTCTGGTAAACATACCTGTATCAGGAGTTTACTTCAAGAAGCTGCGATCACTATTCCATCGACTCAACAACAAAAATTTCCATCATGGATTCAGGAAAAAAATACCATGAAACGCTCGGTAACCCTGAAGATTATAAGAAACGGCCCCACTGCAAGCAAGGAAAACCGGGGTGGGAGGCAAGCAAATTTTCAAAAGATTCTTTCCTGGTGGTGAAGCCGTGCACGTTTGTCCTTGTACCGCGGATATGCGAAGGTGGCCATTCGACAAGGGCTCAAGCCCCTCTCAGAGGTCCTCGGTCAAGACGCCGCTCAGGTACCGCTCGCCGGTATCCGGCAGGATGACCACCAGTAATTTGCCCTCGTTCTCCGGCCGGCGGGCAACCTGGATGGCCGCCCAAGTTGCTGCGCCCGAAGAGATGCCGGCCAGGATGCCCTCTTCCCGTGCGAGCCGCCGGGCATAGGCGACAGCGTCCTCATTGGTAACCTGGATCACTTCGTCAATGATGGCACGGTTGAGAACCTTGGGCACAAAGCCGGCGCCGATCCCCTGGATCTTGTGGGACCCGGGTTTGCCGCCGGAAAGGACAGGAGAAGCGGCAGGCTCCACTGCCACCGCCCTGAACCTGGGGTTGCGCTCCTTGAGCACTTCGGCGATGCCGGTGATGGTGCCGCCGGTGCCCACGCCCGCTACCAGAATGTCCGCCCGGCCGTCGGTGTCGGCCCAGATCTCCTCGGCGGTAGTCAGCCGGTGGATCTGGGGATTGGCCGGATTGATAAACTGCTGGGGAATGAAGGAGGCGCCGGGAATGTCGGCTGCCAGTTCCCGAGCCTTTTCCACCGCCCCGGTCATGCCTTGATCGCCTGGGGTGAGCACGATCTCAGCTCCCAGGAGCTTCATGAGCTTGCGGCGCTCGATGCTCATGGTCTCGGGCATGACCAGAATCAGCCTGTAGCCGCGAGCCGCCGCCACGAAGGCCAGGCCGATCCCGGTGTTGCCGGAGGTGGGCTCGATGATGGTCGTATCCGGGGTGATGATCCCGATCTTTTCCGCCTCGGTGATCATGCTCACCCCGATCCGGTCCTTGACGCTTCCCGCCGGATTGAAAGACTCCAGCTTGCCCACTACCGTGGCCCGGCAGCCTTCGGTGAGGCGATTGATGCGGACCAGCGGCGTCCGGCCGATGGTCTGGGTGATGTCCTCGTAAATCTTCATGCTTTGCCCCCTTTCGATGAAAGTATAATATTTATCATCCTATGAGCACCAGCAGCCAGATCTCAAAAATTCAGCAGCACCGACAAGAGAATGCGGTTCTGTATGCCTTCACAGGTGCCGTAGGTGTTCATGGGCAGAGCGATCAGCTGTGCCCCGTATGCTGATCGCTCTGCTCACGGGCAGATGAGGTACCTGCGGGCGCATCCTCCTTGTGGGCACTCACGGGCCTCGGATTCCGGTCGAGCAGAACTAGCGGCTCGATCTCCTTGCCCCCGGCTGGATCGAGCTCTTTGAACTTTCGAGCGGTGACCATGACCCGCCCTTCAAAAGAACCGGCCGCCTTGTTGTAAGCCTCCACTGCCCGGTCGAGTCCTTTGCGCAACTCGGCGAAATGGCCGGCCAGCACCCGCAGCCGATCATGGAGGGTCCGGCCGAGCACGGCAATGGCCTGGGCATGCTCGGTGATGCGCTCCTGACGCCATCCGTAGGAAACCGCCCGCTGCAGGGCGATGAGCGTCGTGGGGGTGGCTAGTAGGACCCGCTGCTCGACGCCGTATTCGATCAGGGTGGCTTCCTGCTCCAAGGCG
>JARRJE010000336.1:0-3149 GCA_037379765.1 Deltaproteobacteria bacterium | reverse complement strand
GGTGCTCCGGGACGCTTGGCGGCTTCGCTCATATACTCGCCGGCTTTTTCGTCTTGTTTCAGAAAGTATAAGTGATTGAAGCCGAGGAAATAATAGGGCCGGTAGTCCAAAGGGAGATTTTCCGCTGCCTTGAGAAGGAGCCGGTTGGCCTCCTCGATCATGCCCCCCTGCCAGGTCAACATGGTCTCGGCAAGGAGATACGGGTCCCAGAAGCGGCTGTCGATATCGGTGACCGTGTCGAAGGACCGTGTCATTAGCCGGTAGTCCTCCGGGGAGAAGGTTTCCCGATTGATGAGCTTTTCGCCGGTGACGGTCATGACTTTGAGCATGAGAAAATCCGCCATCACACCTTCAAACCCGAAGCTCAGGGCTTTGAGGGCCCTTGAGGGGAGATGGCTGAGGTCACTGAACCCCTCTCTCTGGTTAGTGCGGTGAAAGGCGTTAATTTCAGGGACCGTTCTGATGACAAGAGCGACGGCAAGGAACAGGAGGAAAATTTGGCTCAGGACGGTTTTGCTCACAACAGATCCCGCCGTTTGAACAAGAAAATGGCCAGACAGAGGGCGGCCGTAATGTAGGCCCCTGCATAGAGGACCAGAAGCCCCGTTTCTGCGGCTGGAACAACCAGGCCGTGGGCCGCGGCCAATTTGTAGTCAAAGGCGGCCAGATTGGGAAAGACGTACTGGATTATACCCAAAAACTTGGCCAAGAAAAGAGCGCTGGCGCCGGATGCTTGTGAGGCCAGGAAGCGGACCAGGTCTGCGAGGCTGTGCCCGACGATGAAGGTGGCCAGGGTCAAGAGGGTGACCAGGAACGAACTGGTGGTGAGGCAGCTCCACAGGATAACGACCGCATCGAGCATGATCAGCCCCAGCAAGCCGAGGAAAACCGCCTGCACCAGGGCAAGCCAGCTAAGAGTCGTAAAGTAATGTGGCCCGTAGAGCAGTTTGCTGCCGTAAATGGCAGCAAAGGCGCCCAAGGCGAGAATGATGACTACGGTGCTGGTCAGCAGCAGCAGGCCGCCGAATTTGCCGATGATGTAGTCGCTGCGGGAAAGAGGTTGGGAAAGGATCGAAAAAACGGTGCGGCGCTCGAGGTCCCGGGCCAGCATGTTGACTGCGAGAAAAAAAGGAACAAGCAGTCCGGCCAGGTTCACCGCGGCCAGGCTAAAGTCGATGGTGACCTTGGCGATGTCCCGCATGAACAGGCCGCTGATCATCACGGCAAAGAACATGGTGGCAAGGGCGAAGAGCCCCATGCCATAGAGCACTCGCTGGCGGAGTCCTTCCTTGAAGCTCAGCAGGGTGATGGCCAGTATCGATCTCATGTCGGATGGCGTGTTTTTTATTTAATTCAGTGGAGAGATTTTCTCCGGGGCAACAGTCTTCAGAAAAATAGATTCAAGAGGGGACGCCCCGTTGGCTTCGCGGGGAGAGGTGTTTTTGAGTTCCTCCGGGCGAATGGTGGCGGCCAGTCTCCCCTGGTTCATGATGGCGATCTGATCGCAGATCCGCTCCACGTCCGTCAGAATGTGGGAGCAGAAGAGGATGGTGTTGCCCTGAGCATTGTAATCCCTGATGATCTCCACCACCAGTTGCCGGCCCAAGGGGTCGAGCCCGGACATGGGTTCGTCCAGAACGAGAATTTTCGGTCGATGGAATAGGGCGTAGGCGAGGGCAGCCCGCTGGGTCATGCCTTTTGAGAAGCGGCGGATCGGGGTGGAACCAGCCTGCTCTAGATCGACGAGGGCCAGGATCTCCTTGGCCCGAGCGCGGATTTCTTTGGCCTTCATCCCGAAGACCCGGCCGGCAAAAGAAAGATGATCCCCTAGGGTGAGATTTTCGTACAGGCAGGGATTTTCAGGCAGGTAGCCGATCTGCCGGTGGGCGGCCGGGAGCGATGGGCCCTGGTCGTCCAGCCGGACCGAGCCCCGGTCCGGGCGGATGAAGCCCATGAGGATTTTGAGAGTGGTGCTTTTGCCGTCGCCGTTGGGGCAGTTGATGCAGAAGACCTCCCCCCGTTTCACCGCAAAGGAAAGGTCGCGCAGGGCCCAGGTCTTTTTCTTGCCGATGTCGCGCCCGTATTGTTTGGCGACGTGCTCAAGCAGGATGACCGCCATGGGGCAGTTCCCCTTTTTTATGAATAGTAAAAAGCCCCTCACGTTTCCGCAAGGGGCTTTAACATACTACGTCGTAAGAGTCAACTTAGCTGCCAGCGGTCTTGGCACCCATGTACGTCCAACCGTCGGTGCCGGTGCCCTCCGGAAAGTTGTTTTGTGAAGGAACGGAGGGATCCTCTCCTCTCCAGTCTAGAATCGCATATTTTACAACGTCTCCAGGATCAACGCCGTCACCGATTTCTTCCGACTTGATCATGAAATAGCCCGATCGATCGCTGGTGCAACCGTATTCGTTCCGATCTGACCAGGCGGCCGTGGTGTTGGTCGAGTTGATTGCATATATATTGATCGTGTCCGCCCAACTCATGGCCACGCCCGGCGATTGACTGTAGTTCAGTGGAGACGGAGTACCTACCATTGCGACGGCCGTGCGGGCGTCAGGGGTCTGACCAAATTGGTAATCAGCGGGATCAGGCTGCGGATAGGTCGTCCACTCTGCATTGTACCCCTCCATATCCGTCCGCAGGTTCCGCATGTCGGAGAGGGCTGCCGAGTTCTGGGCCCTGGCCCGATACTTGGCGAACTGCGGGATGGCGATGGCCGCCAGGATGCCGATGATCGCCACGACGATCATCAACTCCACCAACGTGAAGCCTTTCTGGCCGTTTCTCTTGGCCTTCTTGATAAAATCTGACATCTTTCTCCTCCTTTTTGTTGTTTTTGCCCCTTTGCTGATGGGCTTGCTTATTGCCGATGGCAAGCAGAGTGAGCAATCTCCGTGCCATTCACGCAGAATTCCTTCAATTGTTCTCGGAGTAACCATATACAGGAGGGTGCGCTTGCATTCGGGGAGCTGTTTTCATTTCGGATGGCAGAGAAGGATCTGGAGAGAAAGTGACAAAATTTGTCAATGTTCTTGCCTAAAAGTGACAAATTCTTTCATTCATTTGACCTGTTTTGTTTTTTGGTAGCCCTGAGCCGATTTGATAAGTTTTGAGCTAACTTTTTTTCTAATAGTAAAAAAGATTTC
>JARRJE010000335.1:0-3933 GCA_037379765.1 Deltaproteobacteria bacterium | reverse complement strand
GTAGCGGAGGGTGTCCACCAGACGATTGCGGATTTGGGTCTGCTCTTCCTGCTCGAACATGCCCAGAATACGATTGATGGTCTGGCCGGCGTCCACGGTATGAAGGGTGGAGAGGACAAGATGCCCGGTTTCGGCGGCGGCAAGACCGATCTCCATGGTCTCCCTATCGCGCATCTCACCGACCAGAATGACCTTGGGGGCTTGACGGAGAGCCGCGCGCAAGCCGTTGGCGAAGGTGTCGAAGTCGCTGCCCAGCTCCCGCTGGTTAAAGGTGGCCCGACGGTGAGGATGAACGTACTCGATGGGGTCCTCAAGGGTGACCACATGAACCGGTTGTTCCTTATTGATCTTGTCGAGGAGGGCGGCCAAGGTGGTCGATTTGCCGGTGCCGGTGGCACCGGTCACCAGGATGAAGCCGTTTTTCTCCCCGGCCATCTTGCGGAAGGTTGGAGGCATGTCGAGATAATCGAGGGTGGGGATGGTGGTTTCGAGTTTTCGCAGGACGGTGGAATAATTATTCTTCTGCGAAAAGATATTGACCCGGAAACGTGCTTTGCGGCCCAGAAAGTAGGAGAGATCGCAGGATCCGGTAGTGACCAGTTCCTTAAGCAGCCGCTGATCGCCTCCGATCAGGTTGAGGGCGAAGACCTCGGCCTGAAAAGGAGTGAGCTCTGGAACAGCCGGCTCCACTTGCACCGGCACCAGCTGTCCCGCGGTTTCCACCTGAAGCGGTTTGCCGACTGTGATGTTCAGGTCGGAGACATTGCTGCCGCCAGAAGTTGCCGGCCGTCTCCTGTTCATCATATTTACCCTCCCGGGACAATTTTGCCAAGGGCCTTTGACTTCCAGGAGCCTTACGCGATATCCTGAGCACAACTTCCCGCTTTTATTCATGATCCTGAATCCATTACTGATAGTTCGCTGTCTGAAGGACATTCTGGTTTCATTTCGGTTTGTTGGAAGAATAAAATTAATCACAGGTAATTTTCATGAGCAACACGGATACTCGCATCGAGAGTCTGCTGAAGGAAAAACGACTTTTCCAGCCTCCGGCCGCAGACAGACACAAGGCTTCGATTAAAAATATGGCCGAGTATGAGGCATTGTACCGGCATTCGCAGGATGACCCGGAAGGGTTCTGGGCCGGTTGCGCCAGTGAGTTGCTCGACTGGGACCGGAAATGGGACAGGGTGCTTGAGGCCGATCTCCACGTCCCCGAAGTCAGGTGGTTCGCCGGCGGGAAGCTCAATGTCTCCGCCAATTGCCTCGATCGCCACCTCACGGTCCGCGGGAACAAGGCAGCCATCATTTGGCAGGGCGAGCCCGAGAAGGACGTCCGGGTCTATACCTACCAGATGCTTCATACCGAAGTGTGCCGCTTCGCCAATGTGCTGAAGAAAATGGGGGTGAAAAAAGGTGACCGGGTTTCGGTTTACCTGCCGATGATCCCGGAGCTTGCCATCGCCCTGCTCGCCTGCACCCGCATCGGCGCCATCCACAGCGTCGTTTTCGCCGGCTTCAGCACCCATAGTCTACGCAGCCGAATCCAGGACTGCGAGGCCAAGGTTCTCATCACTGCGGACGCGGTGCTGCGCGCCGGAAAAACCATCCCTCTCAAACCAAATGTCGATGAGGCCTTGCAGGAATGCCCCTCTGTCGAACACTGCATTGTGGTCAGACGGGCCGGCAACGAGGTCTCCATGGAAAGCAGTCGGGATTCCTGGTGGGACGAAGAGATCATCGCCGACGGGATCACTGCCGACTGCAAACCGGAAAGCATGGATGCCGAGGATATCCTCTTCATTCTTTACACTTCCGGCAGCACCGGCAAGCCAAAGGGAGTGGTGCACACCACCGGCGGCTATCTCGCCTATGCCGCCCAGACCACCCGCTGGGTCTTCGATCTCCAGGATGAGGACATCCACTGGTGCACTGCCGACATCGGTTGGGTCACCGGTCACACTTACATTCTTTACGGGCCGCTGGCCTTGGGGGCCACCTCCCTGATGTTCGAGGGCGTGCCCTCCTATCCGGCCCCGGACCGCTTCTGGCAGATTGTGGAGAAATTTCTGGTGAACATCTTCTACACCGCCCCCACCGTCATCCGCGCCCTGATGCGAGAAGGGGTTGAGTGGACTGAGAAACGCGATCTCTCTTCGCTGCGCATTCTCGGTTCGGTGGGGGAGCCCATCAATCCCGAGGCATGGATGTGGTACCACACATACATCGGCAAGGGGAAACTTCCCATTGTGGATACCTGGTGGCAGACTGAGACCGGAGGCATCCTCATCTCCCCTCTGCCCTATGCCACTCCACTCAAACCCGGAGCAGCAACCTTGCCCCTGCCTGGCATTGACGCCACCGTCCTTCGAGAAGACGGCACCGAGGCCGGCCCCAACGAAGGGGGCCACCTGGTGATCCGGCGCCCCTGGCCCGGCATGCTGCGGGGGGTTTTCGGCGACCCGAAGCGGTTCAAGAAGACCTATTTCGATCGCTTCCCAGGCATTTACGACCCCGAGGATGGAGCCCGCCGTGACGAGGATGGCTATTTCTGGATTATGGGCCGCCTGGATGACGTTATCAACGTTTCCGGTCACCGGCTGGGCACGGCGGAAATCGAATCCGCTCTGGTAGCTCATGCCGATGTGGCCGAGGCCGCGGTGGTGGGCGCTCCCCATCCGGTCAAAGGGCAAACCATTTACGCTTTCATCAGCCTCAAGTCGGGAGTGGAGCCCAGCGATGAGCTGCGCGCCGCCCTCCGTCGGCAGGTCAGAACCGAAATCGGGCCCATCGCTACCCCGGAGCTCGTCCAGTTTTCCGACGGCCTGCCCAAAACGAGAAGCGGCAAGATCATGCGCCGAATCCTGCGTAAGATTGCCGCCGGCGATTACGCCGACTTCGGCGACACCTCCACCCTGGCCGATCCCGGGGTGGTCGATTCACTGGTCAGCGGCAGCATGGATTTGAAGGAAAAGTAGGTGAGTGGGAGAGACCGTAAATCGTGAAACGTAAATCGTGACGAGTGCGATTTCGGTACATGAAAGCTGCTGAGCTCACAAGTTTCTCAGCAACGGCTCAATAGCCCAGGAATAAGGGAAGTAATAGCTGCTAAGTCACTAAGGTCATAAGTTCCAAAGCAACTCAGCAACTCAGCAACTCAAAAAACGCTTACCGCTTACCGCTTGTCCCTCGCCCCTTTGCAACCTTGTCACTTGAGCCTTGCGCCGTTTGCCTCGCCTTTTCTCCTCCGATCTTCTCCGCCAGCTCGGCAACCGCCATTGAATAGCGGTTGGAGTGATTCCAGGCGGTGATCGCCTGGAAATTTGGATATCCTGCCACATAACGCATGGAGCCGTCGGCCTTCTCCAGCCCGATCACGGTCACCTTGCCGCTGGCCGCCGGCATTTTCACCCTTTGGGCTTTCTTCACCAACTGCCAGGGAACCTTTCCCTTGCGTCCCCGCTTATAAGCTTCTTTGAGACGCGCGTCCTTGAGCTCGGGACCGATCTCCCAATAAATGGGCTCGCCGCGGGTCCAGCCGAATTTCTCGAGGTAATTGGCAATAGAGGCGAGCACGTCCGGCACCGAGCTCATGACGTTGCGGCGGCCGTTGCCGTCGAAATCGACGGCATAAGCCAGGAAGCTCGACGGGATGAACTGTGTCTGGCCGAAGGCCCCGGCATACGAGCCGCTCACTCCAAGGGGATCGATGCCATTGGCTTTGGTGAGCAGGAGGAAATCAATCAGTTGCTTGCGAAAAAATTCTCTCCGGCGGGGATAGGCATCAAAAAGGGTATTGAGGGTCTGAAAAACGCCGTAACCCCCTTTTTCCTCACCGTAGCGGGTTTCGATCCCCCAGATTGCCACCACGATTTCCCTCTTTACCCCGAACTTCTGCTCGATTTTTTCGAGGAGGGCGGCATGCTGCTTGAG
>JARRJE010000334.1:0-3175 GCA_037379765.1 Deltaproteobacteria bacterium | reverse complement strand
GCGGACCCGCTTGCTAGGTGGTGTGGGGGCCGGGGGAGAATGACCCCCGGCTACCCGATTATGTTTCCTTTCCGCTAAGGATGCGCTCAATGCGTCTGTCCGGAACAACCCACATGAGCGCCACGATGACGTAAATTGCTATCGATAGCCAGGGCGACAGAAACGCCAAAATGATTGCGACAACATAGAGAACCGGAGAAAGCTTCCCCTTCCAATCGTTGCCGATGGCGGCTTTTAAGAGCGAGCCTTCCCCCTGAGAGGCAATAATCCGTTGCTGCAATATCCAGTATGCGATCGCGGCCATGAGCAACACCACACCATACGCAGCAGCTGGTAGCGTCGCAAAATGGTTTTCCCCCATCCAACCCGTTGTGAACGGAATAAGGGACAGCCAGAAGAGAAGATGCAGGTTTGCCCATAGCATCGAGCCTGTTGCCCTGCGGCTTGTATGCATCATGTGATGATGATTGTTCCAATAGATGCCGAGGTACAGGAAGTTAAGGACGTAACTCAACAACACCGGAATCAAGGGTGTCAACATTTCGATACTGTCACCGTGTGGCACCTTCAATTCTAGCACCATGATGGTGATGATGATGGCGATCACGCCATCAAAGAACGCCTCCATTCGGTTCTTGCTCATGACTGAGCCCCGTTCATAGCACTTTCCACTTGACGAAGACCGCGACGGCGACGGGGTAGCAGCTCAATCATATCATTTGCACCGGAGGTACCGTCGGGCAGGAGTCGCCGCTTGTCGCCGAATGAGCAGGAGAGCCCCGCGGGCTGGCCTCTTGCCCGCCTCGGGTACTCAAATTTTATCCTGATGAGATATGAGAGAGAAGCTAAGATTGGCAATGGTGGCCGCGGCGGGTCGGAAAGCCAGACCGGGTGCAGGTTTGATGCCCTGAAAAGGAGGCAAATGGCGGGAAAGCTATACCGCCCTAGCGGTTTGAACCGCTTGGGCGGGTGCAAGGTATAGCAGTTTACCAGTTTAGCAGTGGTGGCTCTTCACACAAAGCCCTGACTACTGGGATCGCGCGGTGGGGCGAGCCATATCGGTGCAGGTTTGCTGCCAATACGGGAGGGAAAATTGGAAGGCTCTTCTATATTCCTCGGACAGTTAGGGCGGCTAGGACGGATGTATAGGATCTATAAAGAGGGAGGAAGCTCAAATATTCAAATATGAAGGGGGTTCACCAGCAACCTAGTCGCACTGGCCGGCGCAGTTGGAAAAGAGAATCGGAACCGCTGTAAACCGTAAAGCTTGCCCATCAGGAAAGTTCAAAATGAGTATTCCACTTTAAGCACTGGGGCGGTAAGCGTTACATTGGGTTGATCATCGATGCTGACAAAACCGCTTGTAGCTTCCAGGTCAAGGATGAAACGCAGCTGCAAATCTGTGAGCGCTAGCTGTTGGGCCTTTCGCACCAGTTCGGTGACATCCATCGAAACAAAATTCCCCTGATTAGCGGAGAAAAAATCCACGCTCTGAGTCAGCAAAGGGGGAGAATCGTAATCCTCCGGTCGCAGTCCCGAGAGGGGATAGGCAACGAGATCGATGAGAGTAGGAACGGTGGAAGCGAAACTCACCTCGGATACAAATACGTTTAGAGTAGCGGAAACAATAAATGCTGAACCCGGCACGACTTCGCCCCCTGTCGAGCCGTCAAGGGGGAAATCAAGGAAAGCACGGTATTCCGGAGAGTTGGGGTCATGATCGTCGATGCCAAAAAACAGGATGGACGGCCCCTGCGTGATTATAAGTGAATTATCAACGGGATCAAAGGCGATATCCCCGTCCGTTGGTTGGTTGCTGAAGATCTCGACCAAAAACACCGATTGCGCGGCATCACTGTCGTCGCCGCAGGCGGTTAGGGCCGGCAGCAGGATTATCAATACGCCGAAAAAGAATAGCTTTTTCATGGGACCATGCGGGGGCCTGCTAGATTGCCATGGCAGATTAAAAGAGCCATGTGTTCATGAAAGTAACCGATTTCTTCGTGGACACGTAACATTACGTTGCAACCAGCAGCTGTGGTAGCAATTAATGACTCGCAATCTGAAATTTGCAGGAAGAGATCGCGGCGGCTCGTGTGCTTGGCACAAGAAATCTGTAAAAACGAGATTACAGCCGTGCTCTGGGTAAGTGAAGGAAACGATCAGCTACCACCTCAAACGAGAGCCCGATGGCTCCCTCTCTTACCCTGCCGGGGCGTTCTTCGGTATCGGCCCTACATGATACGGCCGCATCATCTCATTATCCTCATGATCGACGATATGGCAATGCCAGACATAGAAGCCGGGATAGTCGAGTCGCATCTTCACGCGGGTAATCTCACCCGGATAGGAGATGACCGTGTCCTTGAAGCCGGTTTCCCAGGGTAACGGATCATTGCTACCGGCGACGCTAGTACCGCCATTGATTACCTCGCGCCCGAGCACCTCGAACTGGACCAAGTGAATATGGATCGGATGGGCGTCCTCGGTGACGTTGTAAATCGCCCATTCCTCGACTCCACCGAGGGTTGGGTTCTCGGTGATGGGATCCATCCAAAGAAGCGGCGTAGGCTGACCTGTGACAGAATTCCAAGTGCCCAGAAGAGCCGCGACCGGCCCCTCGAAACCTTGACCATTATCGTAGGCTTTTTCATTAAGGCTGAGGTGCCGTGTATTACCGGCAGGGCCAAGGGACGTAATAGCAGGTAGTTGCAAATACTGAGGCGGGGTCGTCGGATCAGTCACGGGACCGGCTGAGACCCGAAACTCCATAACCTGGCCAGTCGAGTCCGGGTCAGACGGGTCGAAATCGACGCCAATCGCGCCACCGCCGAAGGGCTCGTCGGGACCCAGATTGAGTAGCCGGAACGAAGTGTCAGCCGCGGCGCTGAAGTCTACAATGATGTCAGCCCGTTCAGCCAGCGCTATGAGAACCGTCGCGCCCCCTGTGCTGCCGGGGTACGGATATTCGTTCAGCAGCACTGGCTCGGGCAGGAAGCCGCCCTCGGCGCCGATCTGCCACACCTCTACCCCTGGATGTTCAAACTGAAGGATCAGGAAGCGTGAGTTGCAGCCATTGAGCAGGCGGAAGCGGTAGCGGCGCGGCTCCACCTCCAGATATGGCCAGGTAGAGCCATTGACCACCATCATGTTGCCGAAGAACTCTGGGTTCCAG
>JARRJE010000333.1:0-3179 GCA_037379765.1 Deltaproteobacteria bacterium | reverse complement strand
GCGGCGGCCGCCAACTTCGCCTTTGCCAACCGGCAGATCATCACCCGGGAGGTGCGGGACAGCTTCGAGCGGGTTTTCGGGCTGGGCGAGGATGCGCTCCAACTCGACCTGGTGTATGATGTCTGCCACAATATCGCCAAGTACGAAGAGCACGAGATCGAGGGCCGCAGGCGGCAGGTTGTGGTCCACCGGAAGGGGGCGACCCGGGCCTTTCCGCCCGGCCATTCCCAGGTGCCCCTCGCCTACCGGACCACCGGCCAGCCGGTGCTCATCCCCGGGGATATGGGACGATACTCTTACGTGCTGGTGGGAACCGCGCAAGGAATGAAAGAGACCTTTGGCAGCGCCTGTCACGGCGCCGGCCGGGTCATGAGCCGGCATGCCGCCAAAAAGTCCGCCCGGGGCCACGACGTGCTCGGGGAGCTGCGGGCCAGGGGTATCATAGTGCGGGGAGCGGGCATGGGCACCATCGTCGAGGAGATCTCCGAGGCTTACAAGGACGTGGAGGACGTGGTCCGCATCATCGATGCCGCCGGCATCGCCCGCAAGGTAGCCCGGCTGCGCCCTCTGGGTGTCATCAAGGGCTGAAAGAGCAGTCGTCAGCGGTCAGCAGTCAGTGGTCAGCTGTGAGGCAAAACAACAGCTGAAGAATGGAATCTTCCCAACCGTTTGATTCTTATGATCTGATATGATTTTGCAGCCGTTCTTGAATGCTGAAAGCTAACTGCTGAACCCTGAACCTCATGAGCCATCAGCAATTTCTTGATGAAGACGAGGCGCAGACTCCGGACAAGCGGGTCTCCATCCTCTCCGCACCGCTGGCCAATACCGTCAGCTGGGGCACCGGCACCGAGCAGGGGCCCGAAGCCATTCTCGCCGCCTCCCCAGCCCTGGAATCCTTCGATGACGAACTGCACATCGAGACCTTCCGGGCCGGCTTCGAAACCCTGCCGCCGCTCTCTCTAGCAGATCTTTCTTCCGAAGAGGCCTGCGCCCGGATCTGCGCCGCCGTCGGCAGGGAGGTCGATCGGGGGCGGCTCCCGGTGCTTCTGGGCGGCGAGCACACCGTGACCCTGCCGGCGGCTGCCGCCTGTGCCCGCCGCCATCCCGATCTGCACGTCCTGCAGATCGACGCCCACCTGGATCTGCGAGACCGCTTCGACGGGACCCCCTTCAGTCATGCCTGCGTCATGCGCCGGATGCACGACTTGGGACTGACTTTCACTCAGGTGGGCATCCGTTCTTTTTGCAGGGAGGAATGGGAACTGGTCCGGGAACACGGCTGGCAGCCCTTTTTCATGGAACGGCTTCGACGGGAAGAAGACTGGATCGAGCAGGTCTGTGCCGAGATCAAGGGGCCGCTCTACATCACCTTCGACGTGGACGGTCTCGATCCCGCCGTGATGCCGGCCACCGGAACCCCTGAGCCAGGCGGCCTGAGCTGGGACGAGGCTATCGGACTCCTGCGGCGGGTCGCCGGCGAACGGCAGGTGGTGGGGCTCGATTTCGTGGAACTGGCCCCGGCGCCGAACCTGCACCATTCCACCTTCACCGTGGCCAAGTTGATGTACCGGACGCTGGGATATATCTTCAAGTCCTTGCTCGGATAAGCGCTCACAGGCACCGCATCTTCGCGCGATCGTTCCTGCCCGCATAGCTGGCTATAGCGGGCTGTCGCGCTTGCGCGAACCTGCGGCACCTGTGAACACTTATCAAATGAATTTCTGATGATCCTCGGTATTCTCGTACGTAAGGGATAGGTCTTGTCGGCAGATCATCCCCATATTTTGTTGAAGGAGGACAATTCCAGTGAAACGAATTTTCAGTTGCCGTCGCTGCGGCTACTGCTGTCAGGGGCAGACCACCGTCTCTCTGGACGAGGCAGATATCGAGCGGATGGGGGCCCATCTGCACATGTCGTTTGAGGAGATGAAAAAGAAATACCTGCGGGTGACAGGCAAGGTCGTACAAATGAAAACCGTGGACGGCCACTGCATTTTCTACAACCAGGGCTGCACGGTCCATCCCGGCCGCCCCTGGCGCTGCCGCCAGTGGCCGCTTCATCCGAGCATTCTCGGCGATCCGGCCAACTTTCAGGCGATCTCCACTTCCTGCCCCGGTCTCAAAAAGGAGATGGGGTACGATGAATTCTGCCGGATTCTCGCCCAGGTACTGCCCGACCAGAAGGCCGGCAAGGGCCATGCGGTTTGAGTTTCTCTTCCTGGGCAAGACCAGGGAGAAATTTCTGGCGGCAGGCATCGACCACTTCCTGGAGCGGCTCAACCATTACCTGACCGCCGAAGTCAAGATCATTAAGGAGAAACGCTGGTCGCCCCGGGAAGCGGAGGACAAGATCAGGGAGGAAGAAGGGAACCTGCTTCTGGCCAGGCGCAGCCAACCCTCGCTGGTGGTGGCCCTCGACCCGGGAGGGCGTCAGGTCAGTTCCGAGGAGCTGGCGGAATTGGTGGCCGGCTGGCAGGAGGCGGGGCAACGCTGCGTCTCTTTTCTGATCGGCGGCCCCTTGGGCCTGCCCGAAAAGCTCGTCGCCGAAGCCGATGCGGCCCTCTCCCTTTCCCGGATGACCTTCACCCATGAGATGGCCCGCCTCATCCTCATGGAGCAGCTCTACAGAGCGTTCACCATTCTGGCGGGCACCGGCTATCACAAATAGTCTAAGCGCTCACAGGCACTGCATCTGCCCGCGATCAGAGCAATCAGCATACGGGAGTATAGCCGAATGCTCCGATCACGAACATCTGCAGCACTTGTGAACGCTTACGGAATCCGACATAAGCTCAAACGTGCCTGTTACCCATAACCGGCTATCACATGTAGAGCGCTTGGTATCCACCGACAAACGAGCGTATCGACCGACGTCCAATTGCGTCGAGCGTTCACAGGTGCCGTAGATTCGCGCAAGCGCGACTGCCCGCTATAGCCAGCTATGCGGGCAGGAGCGATCGCGCGAAGATGCGGTGCCTGTGAACGCTCGACTCAGACTGATTCTACGCTCTTCACCTCCGGCACCTCGCTCTTGAGAAACTTCTCGATGCCGTTTTTCAGGGTCATCTGCGACATGGGGCAACCCTTGCAGGCACCGGTCAGCTGCACCTGCACCACCCCATCTTCAGTCACATCGACCAGAACCACATCGCCGCCGTCCTTTTGCAGCGTCGGCC
>JARRJE010000332.1:0-4198 GCA_037379765.1 Deltaproteobacteria bacterium | reverse complement strand
AATCTCAAATCTTGTTGAATATATCGGCGTATCCTGTCAAGAACTGGGAGCGGCGAAGGGAAGAGGTCTTCCTGCAGAAAAAAGGCGATGGAATCTTCACCCAAAGGAGTGCGGGTCGAGGTAGATACGGCAGCCGTCACGAATTTCTTAGAAATCCATCAGGAGATGATCCCAGCCTACCTGGCCAGAACGATCCCCAACCCCTCGATGACGGCGGCAATGGCCAGCAGGGGAAGGACAAGGGTGAAGTAGACGTAGTATGCCTTGCGCGCCCGTTCCTTGTACGCCTTTTTCTTCTCTTCCTGAAAAAGCCACATCCCCCGCCAGAGCCCCAGGCCCCAGGCGATGAAAATGGCGGGCAGCTCGAACATGCCGTGGGGAATGAGGGCGAGAAAGGCCATGGGGCCGCCGGCAATGGCGAGGACCGCTCCCAGGATAATGCCGTTGGCCACGGCCCCGGCCAGAGGGACCAGGCCGAGGATAAGCCCCAGCCAGATGGCGACGAAGGCCGAAGTTGCGTTCTGCAGAAAGAGAAGAAGGATGACGGCCGGGGGGCTGCTTATTGCCAGCCGGTCGGCAAGGCTCTGGATGGACCCCAGCAGGTCGGTAAAGCTGGAAGGGGCTGCATAGCCGACCCCTGCCCCGACGATGAACAAGATGATGCAAAAAACGATATAATTTTTCGCCTCGGCCAGGATGAGACGGATTCGTTTGCGCCCGCCGGAGCGATCACCGGGCCGGGGAATCGGGTGCCCTTCAGTCTGGTCGTCCATGGGCCATTGAACACTACTTATTGCTGAAAGACGTTCACGAAAAACTTCTTGCCGCGGTATTTGAATATAACGCCGTCGGGCTTGATCTCTTCCACCTTGAGACCGTCCTCCATCTCTTGCCCCTCGCGCAGAATGGTGCCGTCGACGCTTACCAGTCGGGAAGCAGGATTTTTCGTGTAGTAATGGGCGGAAATGTGGATTTCGGGCAGGCCCTCCCTGGCCGAAGCCGGCATGCGGTCCAGCGTAGGCGGCTTTTCCGGCTGCCCGATTTTCGGTTGGACAGGTTCTTCGCTCTTCTGTTCGGATGGGGATTCCGAGGGGGTCGACTTGGATTCCTCCGATCCGGAAAGGCCCTGTTCCGGTGCGGATTCCTCTGGCGCCGCCTCCTCGGGGCTCTTGGCATGATGAGGTTCAGCAGCCGGGCCTTGCCCCGTTTCGGCGGAAGAGGCATATTTCGTCTCGTTTTCTACGGGTCCTGCCTCCTGGGACACCCCGGTCCCAGGACGGCGTGGAATGTGGTCCTTTCCAAAAGCAGCCCTCGCTTCTCGCTCGGCATTGTCGCTGTCCTCGCCATGAACCATCCGGACACGCCGGCTGTTGCCGGTCTGCGCCTTGGCCGGGGCCAGCCGCGCGTGGGAAATCGGAGAAACCTCATTTCCAGCCGCGGCCCGACGGGCAGGCGGCCGATTGCCTTCCGCCGCTTCTGCGGCCGCCGCCATGACGAGAGCGTCGTGCGCCGGGTCCGCGATAGCCGGAACCCGCCGATGGGCATCATCTCCCTTCATGACCTGCCGGGCCACGGCAGGAGCCGTTGCTGCAGGAATATCAGCGGCCGGTTGTTCTTTCGTCCGCCATGGCTGGAGCCAGACCGCAAGAATGACTCCATTGAGCAGCAAAATGCCGCCAACCAACAGGAAGGGCCAGCGCCGCCTTCGCAGCGGGCGCGGGTCCGGTCCATTTCCGCCGTGGTCGCTGAGCAGGCCGGGCACGGAGCCCCGCTTCCGCTCCTGGTCCGATTTTTTCAGTGAATCGAGGATGTAGGACATGGTCAGGCCTTTCCCCCGTCGAGGACCAGCCTGGGCACGTCCGCCCCGGCCGCCGTGTTGATATGGATCAGGGTCCTGGGGCCGACGATGCCGTCAGGGACCAAGCCGGCGCTGAACTGAAAGGCCTTGATCCGTTTTTCCATTTTCTCGCTAAAAAGATCGTCTCCCGCCGGCGGCGCCTGCCCTTCGATCCGGGCGAGGCAATTGGAAAGCCACGTTACCAGCGGTTCTCTGGCACCGAGCTGAATGCCATTCCGGTAAACCGAAGGCGGCCGCCAGAGCAATGTAAATTCTCCCTGCCAGAAGGAACCGAGATCGCTGATGCGCACCCGCTGAATCATTGCACCCGTTTCCAAAACGGCCGTTTCCCGATCCACTCCGGTCAGAGCCGCAAAGAATTGTCGGCCCGCACCATCTTCGATTTTGAGCACGGCCGGCCGATTGAAATGCAGCAAGGATTGCCAGCCATCCTTCTGCTCCAGGCAGCGGAGCCCCTGGCTGGCGGCATACTCACAGGCATCGCCGTCTTTCCCGCCGTCATAGGCAATGCCCCATTCGGAAAAGAGGTTGCGAAAGGCCGTCTGTCGGCTCACTGCCGAAGACTCCGTATCCGGCCATTGCAAGGGAACCACGTTCGCATCGGCCATCTTTTTCGGGAGCGTCGAAGATGAATCTTCCGAAGGAGCATCGGGGGCGGCCGACAGCAAGCCTTTCGGCAACAGGTCATTCGGGAGCAAGCCGCTCGGCAGCAAGCCCGGTCGTACCGCCCACAGAAGAAAAAGCCCTGCAAAGACTGCCAGCGATGCCCCTCCGGCCAGAACGGCTAAACGGCGCCGTCCCCCGTGTGGCCCCTCCATTTTCTTCTCTCCGCCGAAGGCCTCCTGCGCTGCCTGGCGGAGCACTTTTTTGTCGACCTTCTCCTTTCCCTCCACGTAGGCTCCCAAAAGGGCCCGGTCGCAGAGAATGTTGATCAGCCGAGGAACACCGCCGGTCATCCGGTGGATGAGCTTCAGACAGGCAGGAGGGAAAAGCTTGCCGCGGCCGCCGGCCACTTCCAGACGATGGGCCATATAGGCGCGGACCTCTTCCCGGTTCAGCGGCTCGAGGTGATAGCGGGCGGTGATGCGCTGGGCCAGCTGCCGAAGTTCCGGCTTGGCCAGTTTGTCCCGCAGCTCCGGCTGGCCCAGGAGCAGGATCTGCAGCAGCTTGCGTTCATTGGTCTCGAGGTTGGTCAAGAGCCGCAGTTGCTCGAGCAGCTCGGTGTCGAGGTTCTGGGCCTCGTCGATGATGTACCCGATCTTAAATTCTTCGCAGATGGTGGCGAGAAGCTCCTCCACGGTCAGCTTCGGATTGAGGATGAAAGCGATATTGGTATCTTTCGGAATCTGCTCCAGAAGACAGCGGCAGACCGTGGTCTTGCCGGTGCCCACCTCGCCGGTGAGGAGAACGAAACCGCAGTCGCTTTGCAGCCCAAAGAGAAGATGGGCAAGCCCCTCTCGATGTTTTTCGCTCATGTAAAGATAACGGGGATCTGGGGCGATGGAGAAAGGCAGTTCGGTCAGGCCGAAATAGTTCCGATACATACTCACCTGTCAGAAAAATTCGGGATCAGGGATACGGAATGCCCCGAAGTGAACCAGTCGTGATGGTCTTCCAAAAACATCAAATCCTGGCGGGAAGGAGAAAGCAATTAATCCCAATACTTGGCCCGTCGGAGTTGCAGAGCAACTCCGACAATTGTATACCAGTTCCCCGCCCGAACAAGCAAAAAAATCGGAGCTTGCCTCTCGATTCGCCATTTTTGATGAAAAAGATAACGAATTCTATCGGTCACCGGTGGCGAAGCTTGCGCCTCCCCTTTTGTCCGACTATGATGACCTGGATCGAGCCACGGGACAGGCCAGCGATCTCCCCCCTCTCGACTGCAATTAGGCAGGAATTCCGGCCCATAAGAGTATCTACTCAGGCAGATTCCAGAAACCGCCGGCAAGAAAACAACCGACGGCCAAACCGGTTAAAATAATGCCCAAAATTGGCAACCCTCGAAACACCGAAGAAGACAAAAGTTTTCTCAAAACCGTCCTCGATGTTCTTCCCTCCCCGGTCTTTGTCGTCGATGCCGACGTCCGGATCCTCGCTTTTAATGCTGCCGGGCGCAGCATTCTCGACCAGGAGCCGGAGCCCATTCTCCGACAACGCAGCGGCGACGTCCTGCACTGCATCCATGCGGCGGAAACGCCCGGCGGCTGCGGCCAGTCTGCTTCCTGCCGGGAATGCATTATCCGCAATTCGGTGACCAAGGCCTTTCGAGGGCAAAAAGTGGTGCGGCAGCGCACCCGGTTGGAAATGCTCGGTGAGGATGGGGTCAAAAAAACCTAC
>JARRJE010000331.1:0-3200 GCA_037379765.1 Deltaproteobacteria bacterium | reverse complement strand
CCGATGACGAAATCATCGGCATCATCCAAGGACTGGTAAAATCGGAAAAACAGACTCTTGAGCTCACCGGCGGCGGAAAAAGCTCCGAGTACCTTGAGATCCTGGAATGCTACCTTCCTCGTCAGGCCAGTCGTGAGGAGATCGAAGGTTGGATCCGGGAGAATGTCGACTTCTCTCTGTACAAAAGTCCTATGCAGGCCATGGGTCCGATCATGAAGCATTACGGCAAGATGGCTGACGGTAATCTGGTGCGGCAGATTCTACAAGAAATGCAAGGTGTTTGAGATTAGAGGTTTGAGGATGAGGGCAAAAGCTAAAAAGCCTCGGCTCAGACTTTTTTGAATTCTCCCTCCCTCCAAACTTTTTGTTTTCCCAGGAGCGATCATCTCTACCTTCGACTTCGACCGGATCATCGACCGGCAGCAGACCGCAAGCCTCAAATGGGACCGATACCGGGGACGGGATGTTTTGCCGCTCTGGGTGGCGGATATGGATTTCCATTCGCCGCCTGCGGTGATTGCCGCCCTGCACCGGCGAGTGGAGCATGGCATCTTTGGCTACACGGTGGCGCCGGATGAGCTGCCGGCAACGATAATTTCGCTTCTCGCCGAGCGTTACGGCTGGCAGATTCAGCCCGAGTGGCTGGTGTGGCTGCCCGGTTTGGTCACGGGTCTCAATGTAGCCTGTCGGACAGTTGGGGATGAGGGAGATGAGGTGCTCACCACCGTGCCGGTTTATCCGCCTTTTCTCTCTGCTCCGGCCAATTCCCGCCGCCGACTGCGCTCGGTGCCCCTCGTTCAGAAGCAAGATCGCTGGGAAGTTGACTTCGAGGCCTTTGAGAGTGCGATTACCAACCGCACTCGATTGTTTCTTCTCTGCAGCCCTCATAACCCTACGGGCCGGGTTTTCAGCCGATCGGAGTTGGAGCGGCTGACCGCGATCTGCTTGGAGCACGATCTCGTCATCTGTTCCGATGAGATCCATGCCGAATTGGTCCTCGCCCCGGACCGGCACCATGCCCCCACCGCCGTCCTCGCTGCAGAAGTGGCACGGCGCACCATAACTCTGATGGCCCCGAGCAAAACCTACAACATACCCGGTCTGGGCTGTTCCTTTGCCATCATCCCCGACCAAACCCTGCGTCGAAATTTTCGCCGGGCCATGGCAGGCATAGTCCCCGAGGTCAGCCTCTTCGGCTACACCGCTGCCCTGGCCGCCTACCAAGAGGGAGGCGAATGGCTTGAGGCCCTGCTTGTCTATTTGCGCGGGAACCAAGATCGGGTGATGGCAGCGGTCAATGCCATGCCGGGCATGGCGGTGAACCGGGTGGAGGCGACTTATCTGGCTTGGATCGACACTAGGGCGGCGGCTATTTCCGAGCCTGCCGCCTTTTTCGAGGCCGCCGGAGTAGGGCTCTCCGACGGTCGTGACTTTGGCGGCCCCGGCTTCGTCCGCCTCAATTTCGGCTGTCCGCGGCCAACTCTCGACAAAGCGCTGATCCGAATGGCACGGGCTCTGGAAAGACGGGAGAACCTATGAAGCCTCGTACCATCACCGATAAGTTGATCGCCGATTTGCAGAAACTCCGCTTTGGCAAGCCGGTGACCCATGTTTACAATCCGCTGCTTTACGCCCGCCGGAGCTACGACGAGTATTGGGACAGATACGGCCGAGGACCGAAGGAGATTGTGTTCCTCGGCATGAACCCCGGGCCTTGGGGCATGGCTCAAACCGGCATTCCTTTTGGGGAGGTGGCGGCGGTGAAGAGTTGGCTGGGAATCGAAACCACGGTGAACCGGCCGTCCAGGGAGCATCCCAAACGGCCGGTGGCCGGTTTTGGCTGTCCTAAAAGCGAAGTTTCAGGGCGGCGCCTTTGGGGATGGGCCGCAAAAACCTTCGGCACCCCGGAGAAGTTTTTTCGCCGCTTTTTTGTGCTCAATTACTGTCCGTTACTGTTCATTGAGGCAAGCGGCCGAAACCGCACCCCTGATTCTCTGCCGGTGGCCGAGCGCCGGCCCCTTTTTGCTGCCTGCGACCGGGCACTGGTTCGTTTCATTCAGTATCTGAAGCCCGCCTGGGTGATCGGGGTGGGAAAATTCGCCGAAAAGCGTGCCCAGGAAGCGCTTGTTGGCCTTGATCTGCGAGAGGGGGGCATCCTTCACCCCAGTCCGGCCAATCCCCTAGCCAACAAAGGTTGGGAGGGTCTGGTGAATGAGCAGCTCAGGCAACTCGAAGTGTTGCCCCGCTGAGGGTCGGGGGCCTTCTTTGCCCATTGTTTGCATTAACCGGTGTGCTATCATAGAGTAAACGAGGGCTCCTTCTTGCCGATCCTGCCTTTGTTCGCGCCCTCCTCTCCTTCCCGGTTCGTATTGCATCTCGTTCTTCGTGACCAGCGCATTCCCAGACGACGGCGAAGGAGAATCTTTTCTTGTGGTTTCCGCCGGCAGCTCGGAGCTAGCTGCCGCAGGGCACAGTAAATTCCCGTAGCAGCCAGAACAAGAGGTGCAGGCATGGCCATTACAAGGTTCACCGAGCGCCGCCGCTACAAACGCTACCCCGTTCGGGGCGGGATACTGGTCTCCACTCCCTCAAGAATCGGTGAATTGCTCGACATCAGCATGGGCGGGTTGTCGTTCCGGCAAATCGATCGCAAAGAGCTTCCCGAAGATTACGAATCAGCCATCCTTTTCGGCGAAGACGAGTTCTTTCTCGAAGACATTCCTATGAAGCTGATCGGCGATTACACCGAGGAGATTCCCTTCGGCTATCGACAGATCAGGCGAGTCGGGGCCAGTTTCGGAGAATTGGGCACCGGGCAGAAGGAGCGGCTGCGGGATTTCATCCAGATCCATTCCCGCTAATTGCCAGCAGTGATTGAGCACGGGTCCGCCAGTTTGTGATCAACACAGGTTAAGGACTCAGGAGCCGCTCCAGCAAGGCCCGGGTGTTGTCGGGCCGATCGAGATCCGCAAGCGGCGTCCAGGACATGTCCGTCTCCAGCCGATAGGAGCCTTGGAAGGCATGAGGAGGGCTGCCGCGCCAGTCATCGGGCGAAAGCATTGAAAAATAAAGGGACCCATCCTGCTGCCGGTAAAGGTGGTAAATCTGCCCGGGCCGCCTCTGGAAATGACAGCGGGCGTGGTGAAGCTCCTGATCATGCCGCGCTTCTGCAAGAACCGCTCGGGCCTCCTCCTGCAAGG
>JARRJE010000330.1:0-3202 GCA_037379765.1 Deltaproteobacteria bacterium | reverse complement strand
ATCTGGTAGTTTTTGCGAGTTTGTCATTATTTGGTCCTCCCTTCATGGCACGGGGTACAGTCGCCAGATTTCCTGGCATCAGAAAACGGAGAATGGCTCACCGGGTACAGCAGATTTTTCTCCGGGCCTCCATGGGGATCATGGCAGGAGATACACGATCCGGGCCCCGGCTTGATCCCCTGATGGGCCTCGACGAATTTAGAGGCGCTTTGGTCATGGCACTGTGCGCAAAGCTCGTTAATCGAGGATATCATCATGAAGGCATTGTCCGTGCCATGGGCACCATGGCAGGTGGTACAGTCCTTGGCGGCGGGCGGGTGCAGGGCACCATCCCGCCAATATTGGGCAACCTCACCATGACAGCCCAGACAGAGGGCAGGCATGCCTTTACGCAGATTAGAGGGATGGGGCGAGCCATGGCCGCTGTGACAGGCCACGCACTGCCCCTTGGCTACCGGCTCGTGCTGGACCTTTTTTTGCTTTACGTTGGTTCCAACGTCGTTATGGCAGCTAAGGCAGACCTGCCCGGGCTGACCTTCGATGAGATTGGCTTGGTTGGTGCCGTGCGGACCGTGGCAGACGAGGCAGTCGCCCTCGGCAAAGGGCGGATGGGCGGTCTCGGCTTCCTTGGCCTTAACCAAGTCCTTGTGGCAAGTCAGGCAGAGCTGCCCTTGATCGGTCGAAACCTTGAGAAGATTGGCCGCATCCCCGCCGTGGGGATTGTGGCAGCTCGTGCATTTCCCTTTGGCAAAGGGCAAATGCTGACTGAAAAGGCCCTTTTCCGCCTGGGTCTTTTCATGACAGGAGAAACAAAGAGCCGACTGCTTCTTGGTCAGCAATTTCTCTTGCCCCGACTGGTGGGGCGCATGGCAATCAAGGCAGCGCCCTTCCTTGGCGGGAGCATGGGGTTGCTTGGTGTCGGCGGCATAGATCTTCTGGTCATGACAGGAGAAGCAAAGGGCGGGCGGATCGCTTTTGAGCATCGATTTGCCAGGCGCCGCATGCCCGTCATGGCAGGAGAGGCACTCGCCTTTTCCGGCGGGAGCATGCACGCTCTTAATGCCTGCTTTTTTTCGTCCCTGCTCGTGGCATTGCAGGCAGATTTTTGCCGGCGAGTCGGCCAGCATGCCATCATAGTTGCTGGCATGCTCGGCATGGCAGGTCTGACAGTCGCCCTCTTTGACCGGCTCATGCTGTGCCGCAGCGGGGACATCATCATGACAGGAGAGGCAGAGCCCGCCGGCAGGGGACTTCACGGTGATAGCGGAGCCCTCGACCTGATGACAATCGTCGCAGTCACCGCTCTTTACCGGCGAATGGACCACTTTCTTGAGCAGTCCCGGTTCATCGGAACTGTGCGGGGTGTGGCAGTCGACACAGCGGGTCGTAACCGGATATCCCTGATGCGCCGTCCGGAACTCGCCGCTGTCCGTGGCATGACAGCTGGCACACAGGGCCTCGCTGGGCTTGTTCAACAATTCCGGTTTATCGGCCATGTGCGGATCGTGACAGGTCCCACAGCCATCCTTCACCGGCGCATGGACTTTGGCCTTGGTAAACTCCTTGCGATCGTGACAGGTGAAGCAGACCTCTTCCGGAGCGGACTTCAACAACTTCGGAAATTCGGAATTGTGCGGATTATGACAGGATTCGCACTTGCCCTTGCCCACCGGTTCGTGCAACGATTTCTTGCTCGCGGCTTCCTTAAATGCAGCGTGGCACGGCAGGCAAACAACCGGTACCGGCTGACGCATTAAGACCGTCGGTACAAGGCCGTGGGGGAGATGACAGGCCTCACAGTTATTCTCTTTGACCGGCTGATGGACGACCCCGGTCTGATAGGCGGCGACCTTCTCCGGATGACATTGGGCACACGTCCGTCGGATTTCCGGTTTCTTTTCGTGAGAGGTAGGTACACAGCTCGCAGTCAGGGCCATGATTCCCAAACTGAGGCAACAGAGACCCTGAACAAAAGATTTTAATTTCAGGTTCATTTTTTGTCGGCCTCGCAAAAAACCGCTCCGCCGACTGGCCACGTTGTGCAAGTCGTTGTTTTCTCGTTCCCGCCCGCTGTGGGTTGGTGCTTTTTGCGAGTCCATCATTTTTTCCCTCCAAGCTCCTTCTGGATAGCTTTCCACTGCCGCTGCTTAATTTCGATCTTCGATTGGGACTTAATTTTATCCAGATAGGCACTCCGCGACTGCCTGATCTTTTCGCTACTGAGATGTGAACGGATGGAACTTTTGACCCGATCCAGCGGGAGAGGCGTTTCCGGGGTCCTTTCGAGCAGGTGGGCGATCACCTTGACCCCCTGGGCAGTGAAGATCGGGCTTGTCTCCCCATCGACCATTTTTTCGACCATCGGCTTGACTTCCGGGTCGAGGTGGTTGACGGGAGTTTCCAAGGCCTTGAGCTTGATCCCCTTCTTTTCCGCCACCTTATCGAACGCCACGCCGGTGGCGGCCTCGGCCCAGATCTGGTCGATCGGTCCCTGGGTCTCGTCGATGAGATACAGCTTGACCAGGGTCGGCTGCGTATAACGCTTGATGTTCTCCTGGTAGTACTGCTTGATTTCATCATCCGTAACCTTGGCTTCAGGGACGAAAAGGCGTTGCTCTAGAGCCTGCACGAGCCGGTGGTGGTAGTTGAACTCGTATTCCCACTTGAAGGGCTCCTTTTCTTCGAAGTGGCGGTCCAGGCTCTCCCAGTTGGTCACGCTTTGCGCAATAATATTGTCAACGGTGCTCGCCTTGAGATCCCGAGCCGCCTTCTCGTCTGAGGCGGCGTGGGCGGCCTGCTCGCGGGTGTTCATGAGCCGGCGGATAACGGACATGAATTGTTTCTCCGAGACATTCTGCCGATCGGAGGTGATGACCGGTTCATCGGTATAGGTGTCGTCGGCGGCATTGATATTCAGTGCCTCGACCCTTTCTTCATTCACCTTCACGTGGTATTTGGCCTTCAGCCCGTCGAGCAGCTCCTTGGTCAGGTCATTTTCCTGCTCGCGCCAAAGGTCCTTCCGGATATCTTCGCGCAGCTTGGCAAAATCCTCTTCATCGCTCCCCTTCTGGTCCTTCAGATAGTAGAGAACCGCACCATTTTTATGCTTGCTGGGGTCCACCACTTCAGTTTCTTTCTGGCCTCCGGTGACAAAAGTTTTCTCTGTTTTGCGTATTTACTGATAAAGTGCAGACAGAGGAGG
>JARRJE010000329.1:0-3209 GCA_037379765.1 Deltaproteobacteria bacterium | reverse complement strand
GGCCTCGTCACGCAAAACGATCGGGGCAGCCCGGCCGTCGGCCCGTTCATAAGGCGGCAGCACGGTCCCGAAATCTGGGCCTATGAACCGGCAGCGGTTGGCGATGAGGCGAGTCTGCTCGATCGCATCCGGCCAAATGCTGAACCGCTGCCGGTTCATAGGCCCAGATTTCGGGACCGTGCTGCCGCCTTATGAACGGGCCGACGGCCGGGCTGCCCCGATCGTTTTGCGTGACGAGGCCTTTGCCGGGGCCGGGCGCCGTTACGGTCTGCCTTTGTCCGCAAAGGTAACCACCCGCTTGGAGCATGAGCTAGAGATCATCATCGCCAAGGGGTTCGCCGCCTATTTCCTGCTGGTCCAGAAGATCGTGCGCCGTCATCCCCGCATCTGCGGCCGCGGCTCGGGCGCCGCCTCCCTGGTCGCTTACTGCCTGGGGATCACCAACGTCTGCCCGGTCAAGCACGATCTCTATTTCGAGCGCTTTCTCAACCCGGGGCGCACCGATCCGCCCGATATCGACATCGATTTCGCCTGGGATGAGCGGGACGAGGTCCTGGCCGCGGTCCTTTCCGAATACGGCAGTCGGGCGGCAATGGTCTCGAGCCATATTCCGTTCCAGCCCCGGATGGCTCTGCGGGAAACGGCCCGGGCCTTCGGTCTGCCCGAGGCGGAAATCGGCCGGGTCACCAAGCGTCTTCCCTGGTTGCGCCGGGCCTTTGCCGATGAGGAAGGACTGCCGGCGCACCTTGCGGCCCTTCCCGAGTTGCGGGAGGCGGACCTCGCCGAGCCTTGGCCGGAGATCATCCGGCTGGCCGCACGGCTCATCGGAATTCCCCGTCATCTCTCGGTTCATCCCGGCGGGGTGGTGATCACCCCCCGGCCCATCGCCGAATATGTACCGGTGGAGCGGGCCGCCAAAGGGGTACCCATCATCCAGTGGGAAAAGGATGGAGCGGAAGAGGCGGGACTGGTCAAGATCGATCTGCTCGGCAACCGAAGCCTCGGAGTTATCCGGGACGCCATGGCCAATCTCCGGGAAAACGGCCACCATCTTGACGAAGTCCGGTGGGAGCCCGAAGATGATCCGCGCACGCAGGAAACCGTGGCTGCGGGACGGACTATGGGCTGCTTCTACATCGAGAGCCCGGCCATCCGGCTGCTTCAGCAGAGGGCGAAGAAAGGCGATTTCGAGCACTTGGTCATTCATTCGAGCATCATCCGACCGGCGGCCAACGAGTTCATCCGTGAGTATTTGCGGCGGCTGCACGGCGGCGCTTGGCAGCCCCTTCACCCTCTTCTGGGAGAGGTGCTTGCTGAAACTTACGGCATCATGGTTTATCAGGAAGACGTCTCCCGGACGGCGGTGGCCCTGGCCGGATTTTCCCACGCCGAGGCGGACGGCCTTCGCAAGGTGCTTTCCAAGAAGGACCGAGCCCGGCGGCTGCGGGATTATCGGGAGCAGTTTTTCGCTGGGGCGCAAGCGCGGGGGATCGACCCGGCGGCGGCCGAGGCCCTCTGGCAGATGATGATGAGCTTTGACGGCTATTCCTTCTGCAAGCCCCACAGCGCGAGCTACGCCAGGGTTTCCTTCCAAGCCGCTTATCTCAAGACTCATTTCCCGGCCGAGTTCATGGCGGCTGTGATCAGCAACCAGGGCGGATACTACCGCACCTCCGCCTACGTCTCGGAGGCCCGTCGGCTGGGATTGGCCCTCCTTTCGCCGGATGTGAGTTGCAGCGGTATCCGGTGGCGGGGTCAGGGCAAAAAGCTGCGAGTGGGGTTGATGGCGGTGAAAGGCCTCAGCCTCCGCACGCTGGAGAAGATTGTGGACGAGCGGCAGCAGGGCAAATTCCGGTCACTTAGCGATTTTCTCCGGAGGGTGCGCCCTGATGAGGAGGAAGGCCGAAATTTGGTTTTCGCCGGCGCCCTGGACGTCCTCCATCCTGGGAGAGACCGGGCTGCTCTGCTCTGGGAGGCGGCCCGCTGGCAGCATCAGCATCGGGCGGCCGGAGGCGCCATGTTCGACGAGCCCTCACCGGAGCCGCCTCCTTTGCCCTCGACCCCGGCACGGGAACGGTACCGCCGGGAATTCAGGATTTTGGGTTTTTTGTGCGACTGCCATCCCATTACCCTCTGCCGCGGAAAGGCGATGCGCGGAGCGGTCAAGGCCGCCGACCTGCACCGTCATCGAAACCGGCCGGTGAGGTTCGCCGGCTGGCTGGTCACCGGCAAGACGGTCAGCACCAAAAGGGGAGAGCCCATGGAATTCCTCACCTTCGAGGACGAAACCGGTCTGGTGGAGACCACTTTCTTCCCCCGTGTCTATCGCCGCTGCTGCCACTTGCTGGAGGCCGACCGCCCCTTTCTTCTCACCGGCCGAATGGAGGAAGATTTCGGCGCCTTGACGCTTACCGTGATCAGCTGTAGGCGGTTGTAGCGGCATGCGTAATGTGAGTCATTTTGCAAGCGACCCTTCCAGTTACAGCGGCGGTTTATTTCCCGAGAGATCTAAAATCCTTTCCCTTTATTGTATCCGTCCGCACCCTCTGGCTGTCCGGCGTGTTTTTCGCTGCCTTGGACGAGCTGGAAAAAAAGAAAGATCGTAACCCGGAGGAAGAATCGCAATATCAGAATATACTTCTTACGATCAAGAGCGACCGTGAGCTGAAACAGTTTCTCACCGTCAACATCAAAGCGCTGCAAGCCATAGCCGATGAGGCGCGGAAAGAGAACCTGAAAAAAGCCGACAAGCTTTCGGAAGAGCTGCATCCGCACAAAGTGTTCCCGCCCGACGATCATCCGGGCATCATTGAGATCAATATCGGCGGCATGCTCAACAACTCCGTCGGGTTCCTATACGTGCCCGAAGGCAGGATGCCGCCCGCCATGAGCTCGGGCGGTACATTTACATCGAAAAGGTGATGGACCACTGGTATCTGTACAAGACCACATAATCTCACGCCGAACTGATAGCTCGTAATACAGGCAAGATTTTTTGTTGACAGGCTATTCGGAGGCTTATTATAGAAACTTATCTGCCGGGAATCTTGCCGAAATCTTGGTGAGTTGGCAGGGCAGCCTCTGTTTTTGGCGGCGCCAGAAGAAGCGGATTACTCTCCCATATCATTCTATTACCTGACCAGGAGGAAAGCGCATGAAGAAGAACACTTTGGCAACAATTGTTTCCGTGGCCCTTTCGACCGCCCCCA
>JARRJE010000328.1:0-3213 GCA_037379765.1 Deltaproteobacteria bacterium | reverse complement strand
ATCGAGACCCTGCCCGTCCGGATGGCAGGAGTTGCAGGACCGCGATCCACCGGCGACATGAGGATCGTTGAAAAGCTTTTTGCCGTGATCGGCTGAGCCCACTTCGCCGGCATGGGCGACGAGCCCCATGCTGCAGACCAGGAAAGCCGCCGCCAAGATTGCTTGCGGTTTCATAGGGTTACTCCTTTTGTTGGATAGGGAAATAGCTGACACCGGCCAGATCTGATCTGTTTTTCTCCTTTTCAGAATACGGTCAAGGACCGCCACAAGTCAAAACGGTTGAACGCTCGCTTGCCGCCGTAAAGTAACCACCATCCCCATGATCGGGTCGCCGGACTGATCGTATTCGTGCACGTGCTCCTCCAGCAGTTCCACTGAAAATCCAGCGGCAGCCGCCTGCCGGCGGACATATCCCTTAGAATGGAAAAAACATCCCCCTTGCGCAAAGCCCTTGAGCGAGGCGACTGCCACGTCTTGCCCCTCCTCCTCATTGGGGAAAAGGGTGAAGATGAACACCCCATGGTCAACCAGAGTGGTCGCGGCTGCTTCGAAAACCGGCCGCAGATTACCGAAGTGGATCAAGGTCGCCGCACTGAGAACCGCATGATAGCGCGCAGGCCGCTCCGCCATGAACGAAACAAGATCGCCCTGATGAAGATGGCTATAGATACCCCTGGATCTGGCCTCCTGAAGCATCTCCTTGGAAAGGTCGACACCGTCCACCTGCCGGTTGGAGCCCGCCACCAGGAGGCCGATAAGACCGTTGCCGCAGCCGGCATCGAGGAGGGCGAGATCGGCAGCGGGGCTGAAACGTTTTTCGAAAGCGACTGCCACCGCTTTGTGGGCGCGATAGGTTTCGCTCTGCCCCCAGGTATGGGCCCGCTTCGCATAAAACCGCCGGAGCTGTTCACCGGAAGCTCGGCCCGGAAGCGGAGCGAATCCGAGCCCCGCTAGGAGCAGGCGCGCCCCCCGGGGGTCATCCGGCTCTCGCTCCAGAACTATTTCGAAATGCGTCCGGGCCTCCTCCTTCAGATTGCATTTGGCAAGGAGGAACCCGAGGGAATAATGTTGGAAAGTGGTCAGATCTCGCCTCCTACGACAAGATTCGGCGACGGCTGCTGCCTCCTCCAGCTTTCCCTGCTCCAGGAGCAGACGGCCATAACCCGTGAGGGCATCGAAACATTCCGGATCAACCGCCAGGGCCTGCTGGTAACAGTCATTCGCTTCGTCCAGCAGTTTCCGAGTTTTCAGGGTTTTTCCCAGCTGGCAGTAAGCTTCGAGATAATCTGGCCGCTGGGTCAGGGCCTGGCGGAAAGCAGAAGCCGCCTCCTGTTGTCGACCCGTTTCCCGCAGCAATTTCCCCAGTTCGCAATATGCCGTGGCGAAATCCGGCTTGATCGAAAGAGCCTGGCGATAGCAGGAAGCAGCACCTTCCAGATCTCCGGCCTCCTGGAGGACGATCCCTAAGTTGCAGTGGATTTCGGCAGAATCAGGTCGAAGGGAAAGGGCTTTCTGCTGGCAGGCCAGGGCCTCCGCCAGCTTGTTCTCTTTTCTGAGCGCATTCCCAAGGTTGCTGTAGGTTGCGGCATGATCGGGATGAAGGGTAAGAGCCTGCCGGTAGGCCGCAGCCGCCTCCTTGTGATTCTCGAGCGCCTGAAGGGTGCGGCCCAGTCTGCAGAATGCTTCTGCGAAATTCGGCTGGAGACGAAGGCATGTGCGGTAGCTTTCTGCCGCTTCCGCCAACCTTCCCCGTTCAAAAAGGGCATTGGCCAGGTGGTAGTGGGCGTCTAAAAAATCTGGGGTCAAGGCCACGGCGTTCCGGTAACAGCGGATCGCTTCCTCAAGTCGGCCCTGCCGATGAAACTTGGTACCGAATTTGACGTGGGTCCCCGCCAGCTCGGGATTGATCCGGATTGCCTTCCGGGTCAGCTCCGAGGCGACGTCTTTTTGGCCAGTCCGGTGGGCTATCGATCCTAGAAGATGATAGGCATCGGCGCTCTTGGGGTTCCCGGCCAGAATCTGGCGGCAGGCCCTCTCCGCCTCGGCCAACCGGCCGTTTCGATACAGCGCCATGGCCGTCCCCAGCACGGGAGACGTGGATTGCTGCCTGGCATTCCTACTGCGATGATGGCTTCGCCTGCTCTTTCTGACGATTTTTTGATTTCCCATGTTTTCCTTTGCCGAAAATCGAAGGTTTCGAGGACGAAGGTTAAGCCAGGGTTGAAAGCGAAAAAACCCTTGGCCCTTGAGTTGCAACCGGTCTTCTCGCTTGGTCAGCTCACGGCTTCCGCCTGAGCCAGGATCTGTTCCAGGACTGCCTGGTTGGGAGTGACAAACGGAGTCGAAGCAGGCACCTTCATCAACCATTCCAGGAATTGTTCGTTCCTTCCCCGGGCCGGCGGTAAGTGGGCCGAAAGGATCATCTTCGGGGCCATCTGCCGGATTACATCCAGTGCCCGGCTCAAGGCGCTTGGCTCAAGCAGGTGCAGCCATGGGCTGTCGGCGCTGGCCCAGTTCATCATGCCCTGCTCCAAATCTGGCTCAAGGACATCATCGGCGTTTTGCGCCGGCGATGGTATGTGGGCGCCAAAGAAATCGGCGGAGAAGAATACTTCCGACTTGTCGTCATAAATGCCAACGGTGGTCGGGTTGTCGAACAGGGGCGGCCGAACCGCGGTGAGCGTCCGGTCGCCCGCTCGGAGGCTGTCTCCCGGATTCAACCAATACACCCGCTGCATGGAGAGCGGCCAAGTGGCGCTCATCCTCACCGCCGCCAGACAGTTGGTGGCCAGCCGCGCATTGGGCGCCGCTTCAAGGACCTTCTGCAGGTTGCCGTCATGATCGGCATCGTCGTGGGTCAACCATACCCATTTTATGTCAGCAGGATCGATGACGAATCCGAGGGCCTCCATAAATTTCTCGGCATCCATCCCCATTCCCGTGTCGACTAGGACCGGTTCCTTCGCTTTGATGACAAACGCATTGATCGGAATGAACTTTCCGAGGATCGGGAAGTGCGCAGGAAGAACCGTAATATCAGGCGTTACTTGATGAGGTGTGTCCATGGGCACTTCTCCTTTTGAAACGGGGGAACAGCTCTGGTAAGAAAACAAACTCGCTTTTTCATTGTGGACTGGAACGGAGCGATTTTCAAACAGGAAAGGGATTACTGGGATTGTTTCTTGCGCGGAACTTGTGGCTCTCGGGAAAAAG
>JARRJE010000327.1:0-3941 GCA_037379765.1 Deltaproteobacteria bacterium | reverse complement strand
GAGAATTCGTATCGCAGGCATCGCCGATCCCGTCATTGTCGCAATCGGCCTGGGTGGGATTGGCGACCGTGGGGCAGTTGTCGAGGTTGCCGCAGATGCCGTCGGCGTCGGCATCGTTGGCGGGATCGTTGGGGCATGTATCGCAGGCATCGCCGATCCCGTCATTGTCGGCATCCGCCTGAGTGGGGTTGGCTACTGCGGGGCAGTTGTCCACGGAATCGAAAATACCGTCACCATCGGAATCCGTGGAGCAGGGAGAATTCGTATCGCAGGCATCGCCGATCCCGTCATTGTCGCAATCGGCCTGGGTGGGATTGGCGACGGTGGGGCAGTTGTCGACGTTGCCGCAGATGCCATCGGCGTCGGCATCGTTGGCGGGATCGTTGGGACAAGTATCGCAGGCATCCCCGATCCCGTCATTATCGGCATCCGCTTGGGTGGGGTTGGCTACCATGGGGCAGTTGTCATTGATGTCGACAATGCCGTCACTGTCGGCGTCTACCGGGTATGGCGTTGTTACCGTCTCTCTGATGAACACATTGTGGTTTGAAAGTTCTGTATTCCAATCACCGCCATATATTAAAGACGGATCCCCCGAGATTACAGTCCATCCGCTAGTCGGGAGCGTTTGTCCCCATCTGCCGGTGTAGAAGGCATCATAAGTAGGGCCTATAAACCTTATTTGAGCGTCTTGATTTTCTGCTAGAATCGCAAGGGCATTGCTATGTCCGCTGAGAGTCGGCAAACTAACGGTTGTATCATTCGCCATGGTCCAGCCGCCACCGGCTGTTGTCATATCCGCATACACTTGAAAAGGAGCATCTCCTCCCGGTAGGTCAGGATCGATCCAATAAACACCATCGCTCGCAGATGGGTTCTGATTTTTTATATCTTGAGCCGAAAATCCCGGAGTGGATGAATCCGTACCGATGATGGTAGACGCATAGAGACAGGTTGATGGAAGAGATAATAATAAAGATATAAATATGGCTACTTTTTTCATTGATACTCTCCTCATTCCATCCAACCCGAATTTGGGTTTAGCCCAGCGGTTGGCCCACTACATCCCCAACCCGATAAACAATTTGTGTCGAGAACTGCTTTTATTTTTTCTTCCCGTTCTGCTTTGTGCCCATTTCTATCCCTTGCTCACGCAGGTCGGGCTTGCTCTACTCCAAAGGAGCCATAGTTCGTCTGTGCAAAAAGTAGGCCTAAAATTTTTTCTCCATCTTGCTTTGAGATATCAGAATAAATTCAGCGGGGATAAGCGATGTCAACTCTGGGAGAAGAAAGGTTTTCCTTGGGTATTTCACCAATAGTCGATCTGAAAATTACCAAAGAGCTCCAAAGCTGGAACCGGAAGGGCAGGTCCTCGGGAAATGACCAGGTTTCACCACTAGGCCAAAGATCAGCTCGCGAGAAAATTATTCATGTGAGGGAGCCGGTGAATAAAAAAAGGGGGACATAAAAAAGCGATCGGGTGCGGATATTGCCGGACCCGATCGCTTTTTTATCTTTACTGTTTATATTTACTGCAAACCAGACATCTAAAATTGTAAACAGGTGCCGATGCCGGTCAATGCTTAAGCCAAGTTACTGCAGAACGATGTTCTCGGTAATCACGGTGCCATTGCTGATGGTCATGGCCGGTCCTCCAGGAGCGGAGATGACGGTCTGCCCTATCTGGGATTGATAGAGATCATCATAACCGCCCTTTAGGATGACTATGACATCCTGGTCCAGGACCAGGCTCTCTCCGAACTCGGTTGCCTGCAATTTGATGGTCAGGCCGGAATTAATTGTCGAGCCAACTTTACCGTAAGCCGTCTGGACGGAGTCGTAATAGAATCCGTCGAGTTCCACCGTACCCGTGGCGGGACATCCCTCGTCAATAGCCCCATCACAGTTGTTATCCACGCCGTCGTCGCATATCTCTTCAGCGCCAGGGAAAATAGTCTCATTGGTGTCGTTGCAATCGGCACTGTTGGCCACATAGCCCCCAGGGGTGGAACACCCGGTAGCAGTATTGGCGGGATCGCCGTAGGAGTCTTCATCAAAATCCTTGTAGTAGGTGGTGAGGACTTCTTCGTCAATCTGGCCGTCGCAGTTGTTGTCCTTGCCATCGCAGATTTCAGGGGCGGGCCCGATCTGAGTCTGGGTGACGGTCATGGTACCGTTGATGCAACTCTGGATCTCCGGCCGGCATTGGCCGATATCCGATCCGGTGACGATATCGGCAATGCCGTCATCGACAGTGCCGTTACAGTCGTTGTCCAGGCCATCGCAGGTCTCGATGACGGGCCCGATCTGGGTCTGGGTGACGGTCATGGTGCCGTTGATGCAACTCTGGATCTCCGGCCGGCATTGGCCGATATCCGATCCGGTGACGATATCGGCAATGCCGTCATCGACAGTGCCGTTGCAGTTGTTGTCCTTGCCGTCGCAGATCTCAAGAGCGGGCCCGATCTGGGTCTGGGTGACGGTCATGGTACCGTTGACGCAACTCTGGATTTCCGGCCGGCATTGGCCGATATCCGATCCGGTGACGATATCGGTAATGCCGTTGTCGACAGTGCCGTCACAGTTGTTATCTACGCCGTCGCAGATTTCCGTCGCATCAGGATTCACCGCATCACAGGCGTTGCCGATTCCGTCGCCATTGCAGTCCGCCTGATCCGGATTTGCTGCAGCCGGACAATTATCACACCCGTCGACCAAACCGTCACCGTCAGTGTCGCCTTGAAAGACAACGCTGATCAGGTTCTCGAGGAAATTTGGTCCCGGCCAGCCGCCGCCTTGCCAGGTAAAGCTCATGGAGCCCTCCAGGGTGAAATCGGAGAAAGGCTCCCCGGAAATCCGCAGGTATCGTTTTTCGTTGTTCGTCGCCACCAGGGTTCCACTCACCGGGGCGCCGTTCAGCACTAAATTTTTGAAGGTTGCAGTAAATTCATCGTCACCGCCCGAGGCAGAGGCCAGAAGCCAGATTTCCTGAACGGCTTCACAGGCGGCATGGCCGGATCAATGTCTTACGGCCCGCGATGGTGCTGTGATACGCTGTCCTGCCTCTTGCATATCTCCATGCCTCAGTCTGTCTTGCCTTTTCGTGGCAGGGTTACAAACTCGACCACATGAGCGGGCCAGGGCGTGCCGTCGGAAGCGAGCGTGCCGGTTTCGGTTGAAATCGCCTTGGCCGGCCCCGAATACACCAAGCCCACAGTGAAGGCCGCTGCGAAAAACATACATATTTTCTTCATCTCCGGCCTCCCTGGCTTCTCGATTTTGAGAATCCCTGACCCGCATCTCGCCAGGACCTGAACGGCCGTTTACGCCACGTCGAGTTTTCGGCAATTGCCAATCCAGCGGAAAAACCGTCAACAAGAACAGTTCTTTTCATCTTTATCCCCCCTCCTTATGTAACTTCGAGGTCTTCTTGCCCAAAGAGCGGAATAAGGATTAGAAGCCTCGTCTATTTCCCCAAAAGTTTCGCGTGGGTATGCCCAACCCAACCGATGCCCAAAAAAGAAAAAAGCTCTTTTCTCAGTTTCATGGGAAAACCAGCCAGCGGTGGGGCTGAAGTCCCACAATGTGGTAGGCAAGGGGAGTTATTTCACAGCCAAGCAATAGATGTGCCGACTGTCGATTTGGCAAGTTAAGTAATCGAAAATAATTGTATTTTCTACTCGAGAAAAGGTTTTCTCAAGTTGCAAAAAAAGCCAAAATTGGAGATTTTACCGGATTATTTTTGGGAAATTCACTAATCCGGAAAAAAGGCGAGAGATAAAAATCAGGGGGGATCCATCCTGGAAAAATCACGAAGGGTTTTGCCACGAGTGCAGTGGCCACCAGGTCGCCCGACCTCGATAATTGTTGGCACAGAAGGTAAACGCAGTATAATGCGGAGCTAAAAACTGCCCAGGGAGGAAATCCATGTCCAAGCGCTG
>JARRJE010000326.1:0-3218 GCA_037379765.1 Deltaproteobacteria bacterium | reverse complement strand
GGTGGCCGGCAGTCGCCATCAGTGGCGGGATACTGCCGGGCAAGTGCCGATCAATGGCCGGCTGAGGCTTCAGATTCTCGAATGCAGGGTCGCTTCATACACCGGTCAAATTCGCGTTCCTGCCGGCCTCACACGTCGATAGAGGGCGCCAAGCCTTATCAGGGCAGGCACCGGTTTTTTCCAGGCGCAGATTCAGCTCCAATCCATGAGTCGAAGCCAGACCGGCTAAATTACAAAATCGGCGCAAATTTTCAACTAAACTTTGCTGGCCCAATAAAAAGTCAAATTCTCTCCCTTTCTCGGCACGTCAGGGCCTGGAATCCGGTCCGGCCCAAGAGCTGCCTCATTTCATCGAACTCAGAAGGCGAACTGGGCCTGCACGAACAGCTCGTTTTCGTCCTGGCCCTTGATGCCGTTGAGGTTCTGGCCCATCCGATAGGTGAGCTGCAGCTTAATGTCCTCCCGTTTAATGTAATAGTTGACGCCGACCGAAGCACGGGTCCATTGCGCGGCGTAGTTGTCGGCATCCTGGGCCTGCCAGGCGCCCGCCAGCTCCAGCTTGGCCGGAACGACCATGTAGCCCCCTTCGACGGCGAAATTGCTGAGATATGTCTCGCCGTTTTTGTAAATGCCGCCGGTGAACATGGGATCGACGGTCTCGGCGTTGAACAGGTTGTATTCCACATCCACCGAGAGCCCGGCGAAGCGGAGGGCCCCGCTCACCTCGAACCCGGCGACGGAGTCCACATCAGGCTGAGTGGTCGAGTCGATCTCTATTGTCGCGGGATTGTCATCGGCCAAACCCTGCGCGTTGGTGCGGGTATTATTATCGTTATCGTTATTCCAGCCGAAGGCAGCGACGCCGATGGCGGCCTTGAGATCCTTGCGATCGAAGTCTCCCTGGCAGAATTTCAGGTAGCCGAAGGGATGGAAATCCACCCGGCCGCCATAGATCCAGCCCTGGTTGAAATCTTCGTCCGAGGTAACCGGGCTGTCGAGGTCAAGCTTGTTGGCGTCCGGATCAATGTCGGCGGCGGCGAAGGAAGCGGCCCAGGTGAGCTTTTTGCTCAGGAGCCCGCCGGTGAGGTGCAGACCCAGATTCCGGTTCGGAGTGCCGTAGTTGTGGTCGCCAACGAAGGTCCGCTCCACCAGCTCCAGGCATAACGAGGAAGTCAGCTGCTCCCGGGAAAAGGGGAAAAGCGCATTGCCCAGGGTCGCCGTCAGGTCCTTGAAGCCAGTGTACCGCATGTAAGCGTCCTTGACGGCGATTTCGTTGTCCCCGCTCGCCTGGCCCATCTCCCACTGGAACTTGCCCATCCAATCCTTGTGGAGGCTGCCCTCGATGTATGGCCGCAGACGGCGAAAGAAGAGCTCATCAGTGGTTTCGCCCTGATCTGGGTCCTCCCGGTGATATTGAACCTGAATGCGGCCGCCCAGCTCGACGTATTTGTCGTCCTGCTTATAAACCGTGACCCCGCCGGCATCGGCCGTGGCCGGCGCCGCCAGGGCGCTTACAAGAATCCCGGCGAGCAGCCGGCGATGTGCTTTTTTATTCCCCATCGCTTGCTTTCCCATCTCCTTGTCCTTTCTCCGAATTTTTGAAACACGGGAATCATCTGTCCGCCGGCCATGCCAGCCGAACGGGAATATCTCCCTTGAGCCCGTCACGGAGAGGTCGTCCGTAAGGGTTGAACACGACAACCAATGTTCAAATCCCGATCCGTGGCATTTGTCAAGAACAAAGCCCCGTTTTCCCCTGGAATAACGGAATACCGACAGGTTTGCCGGCTCGTCTGGAAGAAGAAAGGCAACTCGAAAAAACAGAAAGAGGGCCCGGCAAGCCGGTGCCCCCTTTCATTATGAGAATAGAAACGAGAGAGATAGTGCTTATCCGAAGGCGCAGCCTCCCGGAAAATTAGAATGCGAACTGATAGACCAGCATCACCTTGCCATCATTGCCGAGGTTGTTGCCGATCACCGGGGCCTTGCCGAGGCCGCCGCTGTCGTTGCCGTAGGTGGTCCCTTCGTAGTTCAGAACCACCATGTTGCCTTTGTAGATGTCGTAGGACAGGCCGGCCATATACAGGTCGTAGGTCGCGTCGTCCCCGGCGGCCACTTTGTTGTCCTTATCGTTGTCAAAGTGATCGTAGCGGCCGAAGAGTGAGAGCTTGCGCTCGAGCATGGGCAGGTGGTAGGCCCCGAAGAAGGAGTAGCCCGCGGTCTTCAGCGCGTTGCCGTTTTCCACCCAGGAGCCTGAGGCATTGCCTTTGGTGGTCATATACTGGGCGGTGAGGATGACGCTCGGATTCTGGTAGCTGATCATCCCCAGGTTGACGTCGTAGTCCGGCGCATCTGTGGGTTGATTTCCTTTGCCGGTGATTCCGAAATAGCTGAGCTGCAAGCCAGGCAGGGAGTTCGGCAGCGGCCGCACGGTGATCCGGCCCTCGACGGGCTTGTTGCCATTTTGCTCGCTGGCATGATAGCCGCCGCCGTTGTAAACCCCGACGTGCCAGGTACCATACCGGCCGATATAATGGGAATTGCCGGTGCGGGCCTTGGCGTCGGCGAGCTTGCCGTCGAGGTTGCCCTGGAGGTTGACGCCGATATCCGCGGAGTTGAGCACCCCGGCCTTCTCGATAAACATGTTGTCCACGCAGCGATAAGGGTTGATGTGCTCCTCGAAGTCGAGCCAGGGAATGTGGCCTTGGCCGAACTCGCCCGTCATGTTGGTGAGGAACAGGAAGTCGCTCGGCTTGTAGTAAGCGTACAGGTATTTGATCCGCACCTCCCAGTCGCCCGACCCTGCTTCACCATTAGTGGACCCAGTATTATCAGCGTTCCCGACCGTAGTAGACCCGACCCGGGTGAGGTCCGTGGTGAGTCTGGCTCCGAGCCAGGGGGTGATGGCTTTCTTGACATCCAAATAGCCGCGGGTGAGGGTAAAGTCATTGAAGCTGGTCTGGATGTCGTTCGGTGCCCCTTTTTTCCCGACCTCGTAATGGATGTAGGCGAGCGCCCCAACTGAAAGTCCCTTGAATGCCTTGACAAAGTGGTCGGCAAGGCTCTTGTCCTGGCTGTCTTTGATCAGTTCCTCTTGCTTCGGCTGCTCCTGGTCGGCCGCTTCCTGTTGGATCTGGTCGGCCTCCTCCTGGGTCAGAACTCCCTTGCGGGTCAGGGTCTGGAGAAGCGGGCTCTGGTCGGCGGCCGCAGCCTGCGCC
>JARRJE010000325.1:0-3219 GCA_037379765.1 Deltaproteobacteria bacterium | reverse complement strand
TCCGGGGCCATGCTCGACCGGCTGGCGCTGTCCGACAAGGTCATGGCTTCCATGGTGACCGGGCTTCGGGAAGTGGCCGCCCTGCCCGACCCGGTGGGCGAGATCGCCGACATGGGCAAGCGGCCGAGCGGAATCGTCGTCGGCCGCATGCGCATCCCCCTGGGCGTGATCGGCATGATCTACGAATCCCGGCCCAACGTCACCGTGGATGCCGCCGCCCTCTGTCTCAAGTCGGGCAACGCCATCCTCCTCCGGGGCGGCTCCGAGGCCATCCATTCCAACCTTGCTCTGGCCAAGGTGCTCCAGGACTGCCTCCGGGCCGGAGAGATCGATCCGGCCGCCATCCAGGTGATCCCCACCACCGAGCGGGAGGCGGTCACCGAGATGCTCAAGCTCGAAGAGCTGATCGATCTCATCATTCCCAGGGGCGGTGAGGGGCTGATCCGCTTCGTGGCGGAAAATTCACGCATTCCGGTGCTCAAACATTACAAGGGAGTCTGTCACCTCTTTGTCGATGCCGACGCCGACCTGGAGATGGCAACTGCCATCGCCATGAACTCCAAGGTCCAGCGGCCGGGAGTCTGCAATGCCCTGGAGACCCTGCTCGTTCATCGGGATCTGGCCCCGGCCTTCCTGCCCAAGATCGGGGAGGCGCTCGCCGGCGCCGGGGTCGAGATCCGCGGCTGCCCGAAGACCCGGGCCATCCTGCCCCAGGTCACGGAGGCCACGGAAGCGGACTGGGGCGCGGAATTCCTCGACCTGATCCTGGCGGTGAAGGTGGTGGCCGATCTTGACGCGGCCATGGACCACATTGTCCGCTACGGCTCGCAGCATACCGAGTCGATCATCACCAACGACTACGCCCATGCCCAGCGATTTCTGCGGGAAGTGGACGCCTCGGCGGTCATGGTGAATGCCTCCACCCGTTTCAACGACGGGGGGCAATTCGGGCTCGGCGCCGAGATCGGGATCAGCACCACCAAATTGCATGCGTACGGCCCCATGGGCCTGAAAGAGCTGACCACCCAGAAGTTCGTGGTCTATGGCGAAGGCCAAATCCGCACCTGACGGTAAGTGCCCACGGCACCGCATCTTTGCGCGATCGCGACTGTCCGCATAGCGGGCTATATCGGCCAGGCACGCTTGCGCAAATCTGCAGCACCTTGAGCACTTACCGATTTTCTGACAGGGAGGTCAATGGGCGGGCCGTGAACTTTCCTGATTTTTTTAAACATCATAAATTGTGCTTGCCCCGTGAGCAGTGAGGCTGGAAAAGTATTGAGCGCCGCTGAGCTGCCCCGCCGCCGCGGAGAGCTCGGCGGCAGGATCGGCATCCTGGGCGGGACCTTCGACCCGGTGCACAACGGCCATCTGGCCATTACCGGGGCGGTGAAGGAAGCGTTTGCGATCGACTCCCTCCTCTTCATTCCGGCCGCCCGGCCACCTCATAAGAGCAACGAGCGGATCTCGCCCTTTGCCGATCGAGTCAAAATGGTGGAGCTGGCAATTGCCGGCCGTCCCGGTTTTTTTGTCACCACCCTCGAAGGCGAACGGTCCGGTATCTCCTACAGCGTGGACACCCTCTTCGAGCTGCACCGGCAGCTCGGGCGCGCGCAGCTTTTCTTCATCATCGGCATCGACGCCTTTGCCGACCTCGGCAGTTGGAAGGAGTACGAACGGCTTCCTGATCTGGCCGATCTGATCGTTCTCGACCGGCCGCCCTTCCGCGACGATTTTCTCGAGCATGCGGTAAAACGTCTTTTCCCCGACTATCATTACGATCCGCGGCTCAAGGCTTGGACGGGCGGCAAGACCGGCTGCATTCATCTCTTTGATGTCGAACCGGTGGCGGTTTCGGCCACCGAGGTCAGGAGGCGAACCGGGGCAGGGGAGACCATCGGGTCCCTGGTCCCGTCGGCCGTGGAAGAGTATATTCACCGCCGCGGCCTTTATAAGATCTGAATGATGAAAAAAATTTTCTTGAAATGGTTTGCGGAGTTGGCGCAGCATGTTCTGAGAACCACCGCGATCGCGGGTCTGATTTTATCGGAAGAAGGAGGGGTGAAATGAAAAAATGGAAACTCCGGTCTGCTGCCTCCACCCTGGCCCTGGCGGCCGCCCTGTTGACGGCGGGCTGCGGTGGCGGCCTGGCGCAGCGCTCCGCGGGTCTGCTGGCCCTCGACTATCAGACCATGAGCAATGCCGAGCTGCAGGATTATTATCGGCAGTTGAGCGACCAGTTGGCACGGGAAGCACGGGCTTCCCGTGCCGAAAAGGGTATTGGTTTCGATACCGATCGCTACGGTCAAGCCGAAGACGGCTCTGCCGCCGCTCTGCGTCAGCGATGGAATATGGTGCGGGGGGAGCTGCGGGAGCGCAAGCTCCTCAATTGAGGCTTGCAAAACCTGAAGAAGTAAGCGCCAGGTGGCCGCCTGAGGTGTCGCCTTCTCATCGGCTTCTTTTCATGGTATGAATACAGGAGCTTTTTCAAGGGTTCGGGAAAAAAAGACCGATGAATAGATATCTTGATTGGCTGCCACCAGGCAGATAATGACTTGGACTGGGCGAGGCATTCCTTCGAGGGCCGCTTTTTCGCCCAAACCTGCTTCATCGCTCAGCAGGCAGGAGAAAAGGCTCTCAAGGCCATTTGCCTTTACAAGGGCTATGACATAATTCGAACGCACTCCCTCTTTCAGATCGTGAAGACGCTGGGAGAGAATGACCGGCTTGAAAAGCTGGCCAAGGAACTCGACCTTTATTACGTTACCAGCCGCTATCCCGATGCCTTTCCTGCCGGGGCCCCCTTTTGAGATCATCTTCGAAGAGCAGGCCGAGCGTGCCTTGAAAGCAGCCCCTGGAAATCCATACACTCATTAAAAAAAGATTGCCGAGCAATGAAGCCGATTCTTGAGCGCAGCCGCCCGCGAGTCAGTATTCAGGATTTCAGGGCGGTGGAGATCAAGGGATTCCTTCGGAAGAGACTTGCAGGCAGGGGTGTGCAAGAAGCCTATCTTTTCGGTTCATTCGCCCAAGGGGCCGGCACAGCCTGGTCCGACCTCGATGTGGTGATCGTGAAAGAAACCGATCAGCCTTTCCTTGAACGATCACTTGAGTTTCAGGACCTTTTCGATCTGGGAATTCCTGTGGACATCCTGGTTTATACACCGCAGGAATTCGAGAGCCTGAAGGCGGGCAGCTCGCCCTTTTGGCGGAATTTCC
>JARRJE010000324.1:0-3645 GCA_037379765.1 Deltaproteobacteria bacterium | reverse complement strand
TGGGGCCCTTCCTGCTTGATCTCCACCGGGGGGCCTGTTTGCTTCTTTTCGGTAGCAGGCAGGAAGATGATGAAAGTGGTCCCCTGCCCAAAAGTGGAATCGACGTTGATGGCGCCGCCATGCCGTTTGATGATGGAGTAGGCAATGGATAAGCCGAGGCCGCTGCCGTTTTCTTTGGTGGTGAAGTAGGGATCGAAGATTTTGCCGTGGTATTTCTGTGGGATGCCGATCCCCTGGTCAGCGATTTCTATCCGGATGTATCGACCTTCCGGTAGATCGGTAGGATTTTTCCGGACTAGGGTCTCATTCCGGACGGTCACTTTCAGGGTGCCTCCCTCAGGCATGGCCTGATCGGCGTTGATGGCCAGGTTGCTCAATACTTGATTGATCTGGGTTTCATCAATCTCAGCATCCCAGAGGTGGGGGGGAAGCTTGTACGCAGGTCGCACCCTTGTCCCCCGTAAGGCAAAATCTATAGATTCCTGAACGAATTGCGGCACAGAGACCACCTTTTTGATCGGGGCGCCACCTTTTGCAAAGGTCAAGAGCTGCCTGGCGATGCCTCTGGCACGGATGGCAGCCTGCTCGGCAACCGAAAGCCGTTCGCTAGATTTCTCCCCGGGGGAAAGAAACATCCGGGCTACCTCGATGTTTCCCAGAATGACGGTAAGGAGGTTATTAAAATCGTGGGCTATGCCACCCGCCAGCAGGCCGATGGACTCGAGTTTCTGTGTTTTTTGCAGCTCCTCTTCGATTTTCTTGCGCGCCGTAATATCTTGGGCAATTCCCAGGATCTGAAATATTTTCCCCTGGTCATCGAGCAGCGGCACAAGGGTGCAGTTCTGAACGATCAGACCGGTAGGAAGGGGAAGGGTGATTTCATCTGAAACGACGGAGCAGGATTCGATGGCTTGCTCCAGCAGGGGTGTCCACTGCGAACAGATCTCCAGAGGTATGATTTCATCATCTCTTTTGCCCAAAAATGTATCGAGCGGCAGGTTCAGAAGCTTTCGGCCTGCGGCGTTTACATATTGCAACCGCTGCTCGGCATCATAGATCACAAAGACTTCAGGGAAATTGTCCACTGCCGCCCGGAACCGCTTTTCACTCTCCTGGAGGGCCACTTCGAAAAGCTTGCGCTCGGTGATATCGCGGCTGACCGCCACCAGTCCCAGAAGGTTGCCCCCCTCACCATGAATCGGCGCCTTAATGGTATCCAGAAAGATTGTCCTGCCTTCGGCAGAGATCGTTGACTCCTCGGAGTGAATCGGTTCGAGACTGCAAAGTGCGTTTTCGTCACTATCTCGGCATATGCGTACGATATTTGGAGGAAAAATCTCCTCACAGACTTTCCCAAGAAAAGATTCTTTGGGCAGGCCCGTAATTTTTTCCACCGTTTTATTCACCACTAAATGCCGGCCTTGAGCATCCTTGAAGAAAACCATGTCCGGTATGGCGTTCACTAGGGACTCCAATTTGGCGTTCGCCTCCGTTAGCGCCTCCTCGGCTCGTTTTTTCTCTGTAATGTTTCGGACAAGCTCAATTGCCGAGATGATTTTCCCGGAAGAATCCCTTATGGGAGACGAAGTGATTTCAAAGTGCTGTATTCCCTTATCCGTAGGGACGCTCCTTTCCGCCCGGTGAATCATGCCGTCTTTAAAAGACGAGGTCACAGGACAACCCGGGCACACCTTATCGCGGCCATGAAGGGCCTCGTAGCAGATTTCACCGATATGGTCCCCGGACGTTTCTGCATGTAATTGATTTTGAAACAAAATCCGAAAATCCGGGTCGCGGATGCTCAGGCCCTCGCCGATGGCCTCGATGATGGCTTCTGTCTTATCTTTTTCCTCCTGCAGTTTCTGCAGTGACTCACGTACCGCTTCTTGGGCGCGCTTGCTCTCGGTGATGTCGCGCCAGATGTTATGAAAAACGATATCGCCGTCCAGGACCATGACCTGGGAAATGACGAGCGTATCTCGAATTTCTCCATCCTTAGTCTGATGTTTGACTTCAAACTCGGCACTTCCGTTCTCAAGAATTTCGCGCATTCGAGTCCGAATTTCTTCGGGACCCTCGACGGGGTCGATGTCAGCGATCCGGAGACGGGCGAACTCCTCCCTGGTGTAACCGAGCTGGCGATGGGCCGCCTCGTTGAAGTCAATGAAACTGCCATCTTCTTCGATGATGAGGATGCCGTCGGGGGATTGCCGGAATACTGTGCGATAGAGCAGTTCCGTCCGGCTGGAGCGGTCGTTGATTATCTGCACTGCTTCTTGTTGTTTCATTTCAAATAGTCCTCAGTCTACTTTTAGGCAAAAGCTCAAACCGTAGAGTGACGAACCTCTCGAAGAAGCCGGAATGATCACAATGGAGAATGGCTTTGAAGTGTGCTGAATATTAAGAATATCTCTCAATATTATGAAAAAAGTATGCCAGCAGCAAATACCGTCTTTTTGAGAGAAAATTGTTGGTTTGATGCAGACCCGAGCAGGAGCAAAATGAAGAAAATATCAATGAAAAGTTTTCCTGGAATATATCGGAGAGAACATCAAGATGAGGTAATATTTCTTGATGTCGATCAATAATTGTTGATTAAGAGGGAAACGGATACGCGATTGGAAATGGAGCTGCTCTCCCAACTGAGGGGTCGGATTTCTAATCTAAAAGCTTGGGCGGGTGCAAGAGCATCAGGGCCATGGAACGCCTGAGCGAAAGGCCGGAAGTGGTTGGCATTGCCTGTTACCACCGAAAAATGTGGCTTCTGGGTTAAAATTTTCCTATAACTAATCCGCTTGAAGGATGTCGGCATCAAGGCGCCGTTGGTGAGACCGGCCAGGCTGAAATAGGTTTCCCTCCGCCTGCACTCACGCCAGAGCCGCCAACAACCTCGAAAGACTACCCAATGAAATTGACCGACGGCAAAATCACGGCCATGCCGCAACCCCATTCGGTGGCCTTGCCTTGGATTCTGCGCCTGCGCTGGGGCTCGGTAGCCACCCAGGCCCTGATGGTGCTCCTCATCCGGTTCACCGTTGACCTGGATATTCCCATACTCCCCCTCGTTCTGCTGATTCTTTTCCAGGGGGCGGGCAATTTTCTGCTCCTGAGTCTTTCCCGCCGCGAAAAAGCGGCCGAGGCGCTATTTACCTTTTATCTGATCCACGTCACCATCGGCGCCATGCTGATGTCCGCTTTCGCTGCCACCATGCTTTCCCTGACCGCCATCGCTGGCTACGCCCTGCTGTTTCTCATTCCCCGGCCGGCAATCGCCTCTTTGCCCGCTTGCCACCTGACAGCCTCTGGTCCGGCCATCGCCCTTCATTTGCGGGGGATGTGGCTTGCCTTCGCGGTTACCTCGCTTGCGGTTATCTTGTTGGTCAGCCGCATCCGGGAAAGCTTGCGAGAACATCAGCTCACCATCGAAAAGCTGCAGGAGGAAAAGACCAGGAGTGAAAGACTGGCATCGCTTGCCACCTTGGCTGCCGGCGCCGCCCATGAGCTTGCGACCCCCCTTTCGACCATTGCCGTAGCCGGTCAAAACCACGATCCGGCTCGCAGGAGAGACCTTTGCCGCCTCTCGGATCAAGTCGAGCCCGCTCCTGCCCGGCATCCGCAGGTCGACTACCGCCAGCTCCGGCCGAT
>JARRJE010000323.1:0-3239 GCA_037379765.1 Deltaproteobacteria bacterium | reverse complement strand
GGCGCTGGTCGTAGCCGAAACGCAAGAAAGGATCAGTGCTTGAAGGAGCGCTGACCGGTATACTTCATCGCCACCTGCGGGTTGGCCTCATTGCAAGCGACGATGGATTCGAAGTCTCTGGCCGAGCCGCCGGCCTGAAGGATCGCCGAAACGCCCTGGGAGATGCCCACATCGGCGCCGTCCCGGAAGGGGAAGAACGCATCGGAGATCATGACGCTCCCCGGCAGCCCTGCCCTGTCTTCCCGGACCTTTGCATCGATGGCTTCCTTATCGGCGGGATCCCGCTTACCCTGCTTGATCTGAAGCGCCAGCTCGGCGTAAGGAATCCCGTGAGCGTCAAAGCAGGTGATGTCGGCATACTTGATGTAGGCCTTGTGGACGGCGATCTCCGCCACCCCCACCCGGTCCTGCTCGCCCGTGCCGATGCCCACCGTACAGCCATCTTTCACATAGATCACCGAGTTGGAGGTCACCCCGTGTTCCACGGCCCAGCCGAACAGCATGTCGGCGATCTCCCGCTCGGTCGGCTCCCGCTCCACTTTGTATTCCTGTCCCTTGTACATGGTGACCGCGGGTTTCAGATCCTCTCGACGGCGGATGGAGTTGACCGCAGACTGCTGGGCGATGATACCCCCGTCGATGAGGCTCTTGAAGTCGACGAAGCGGTAGTTCTCGTAATCGCGCAATCGGTCGATGCGGCTGATGCGAATTACCCGCAGGTTCTTGCGGGCCTTCAGGATGTCGAGCGTTCCTTCTTCGAAATCCGGAGCACAGACCACCTCCAGATAATTCTGACTCAAGGCCCCGGCCGTCGCCCGGTCGCAGGGTCGGTTCAGGATGATGGCGCCGCCGAAGGCAGCAATCCGGTCGGCGCGGTTGGCTCGGTCGTAAGCCTCGGCCAGAGTCTCCCCGTAAGCGGCCCCGCAGGGATTGTTGTGCTTGAGGATGACCGCGGCCGGCCGGTCCATGAGATACTTGGCGATATTGAGGCCGTTGTCGACGTCGGTGAGGTTAATCTTGCCGGGATGCTTACCCACCTGGAGCATGTCATCGACGGTGATGCTCGAAACCAGTCCATTCCCCGGTTCGATGAATCGGCAGTCGCCCAACATTAGGTTGCCGTTGACCAGCTCGTACAGGGCTGCCTCCTGGTCGGGGTTTTCGCCGTAACGGAGTCCCCGTTCTTCGACGCTGCCGTCCTCCTGGATGATCTTCCAGGTTTTTTTCCGGTAGACGAGGGTCTGGTCGCCGAAGGTGATCTTCATCTCCATGGGGAAATGGTCACCCAGGATGGTGGAATACATCTTCTTGATATTCTGCTGCATGGCTCAACCTCTCCTTTTCCAAAATCTCATAGACAGCAGGCGGTTACCAATGGGAACCCATATTCTCTACCGCCTGTCGGCCCAAATTTCACCTCTTTTTTAATTACACCCGCGCGTCATCGTTCACAGGCGCCATAAATGTCGGCAAGCAGAGCGATCAGCTATGCTCCGGTATGCTGATTGCTCTGACGCGGATAGGTGAGGGACTGCGGACGATGACGCTCAAGCCGCCTGCTCGGCGGCCGCAGCCGCCTCCTGGAAGACGGCGTCCCAATCCTTGCGAACCGGGTCGAACCCTTTCTCCCGAATGGCGCGACACACCTCATCGAGGGAGCGGTGATCGCCGACCGCAAACTGTTCGCCGCTGCTCTCCGGCTCGCTGTAACCGCCCGGCGCCGTGCAGGAGCCGGCTGAATAACGGGTGGGACCGAATCCGAGCATGCCGTCCCGGAAACGCGCTTCCTCCCGGGTGGAAAGAACCAGTCCCACGTCCGGATCGTAAAGACGGAGAGCGAAAATCAGCCGGGCAAGGTCCCGCTCCCCCACCTGGAGCCGAGGCGCGAATTCCCCTGCCGCCGGCCGCAGCCGCGGAAAGGAAATGGTGAAGGCGGTCCGCCAGAATCGTTTGCGCAGCCAGGCAAGGTGCAGTCCCAGGGCCAGGGCCTCCGTTCGCCAGTCGGCGAGCCCCATGAGAAAGCCGAGTCCCACTTCCCGCAGCCCGGCTTCCGCCCCCCGGGCGGGAGTGGCCAACCGGAAATCGAAATCCGTCTTTGGCCCGGCCAAGTGCACCTCCCGATAGGTACTTCGGTCATAAGTCTCCTGATAAACGGCCACCCCGGTGATGCCCGCCCGGAACAGGCGGGCATATTCAGAGGTGGCGAGAGGCTGGACCTCGATCGTCAGAGCAGCGAACCGGCCCCGCAACCGGTGAGCAAGGGCCTCCAGGTATTCAAACCCCACGGCGCCGGGAGCTTCACCTGTTACCAGCAGTACATGGTTGAAGCCGCGCTGCAGGAGCAGCATAGCCTCGCGTTCCGCTTCTTCCAGGGTGAGTGTCCGGCGCTTGATCCGATTTTCGTCGGAAAAACCACAGTAAGCACACCGATTCTGACAGAGATTGGAAAGATAAAGGGGAGCGTAGATCTGAATAGCGCGGCCGAAACGTCGGCGAGTGATCGCGGCGGCCCGAGTCGCCATCGGCTCCAGGAGGCTGTCGGCGGCCGGCGAGAGAAGAGCGGCCAGATCTCGGGGCCGAAGTCCATCCCCGCGCAAAGCGTGCTCGGCATCGGCAGTGGTACGGCTGGCGATGAGTTCGGCAAGCTCGGTGAAGTCGGGGACAATGAACATGACTACCTCAGAAAATCAAGCCCACCTGTCGGCGAGGAAGCAGCCGCTTCTTCCCGCTCTTCGCCGAGGCCGGCTTCATAGGCGCCCCGGCCTGCCTGGACTGCAAGGGCGAAGGCAGTAGCCATCCGCACCGGATCGCCGGCGGCCGCGATGGCAGTATTGACCAAGACAGCATCGGCCCCAATCTCCATGGCCCGAGCGGCATGGGAAGGAGCGCCGATGCCGGCGTCGACCACCACCGGGACCTGGGCCTGGGCGATGATGATGCCGATCTGATAGGCGGTGACCAGCCCTTTGTTGGTGCCGATGGGCGCCCCCAGAGGCATGACCGCTGCCGCCCCGGCATCTTGCAGGCGCAAGGCCAGGATAGGATCGGCGTTGATGTAAGGCAAAACCACGAACCCTTCTTTAACCAGCGCCTCGGTGGCTTGAAGTGTCTCCACCGGGTCGGGCAGCAAAGTCCGCGGGTCCGGAGTCACCTCGAGCTTCACCCAATTTCCTCCCCCGGAAGCCTTGGCCAAACGGGCCAGGCGAACCGCCTCTCCGGCATCGCGGGCTCCAGCGGTA
>JARRJE010000322.1:0-4437 GCA_037379765.1 Deltaproteobacteria bacterium | reverse complement strand
GGATCTCGGAGAAAAAGAGAAAAAATGATATGGATAACCGAAGGATGGTCTACTAACCGATCAAAAACGGGAGGGGCAATGAAGAAGCTGGGCTCGGCTCTCAGCCGAGGTTAATATTTGGTGATTCCAGGAAAAAGGTGGGCAAAAGTAATTCAGGGAGGATCCGGAGCTGAAGGTCAGTGGTCGGAATTTGAATTTTATACTTTACCTTCTACCTTCTATCTTCTTTTACTCCGGGGGCAGTTTCCGCCACGGACTGGGAAGGATGGCCATAAACCGCTCCGCCGCCTGGGCCAGGAGCAATGAAACGGACCTCGCCTCTTTCTCCTGGAACGAAATCTCCAGCTCACGGATGTAAGCTTCGAGCAACTCGCGAATCGCTGCCAAGCCGTGGGTGTCCACGGGAGAGAAGGAGACCATGGCCCCTCGGGCCAGCCTTCGTTGGAGTGCAGCCGCATCAAAGCCGAATTCCGGATAAAGACACTGATAAATGGTGCCGCCGGTCATACCGGCACAGAGCCATGGTCCCGGGTCACACAGGACTACTGCCCTGCCTCCGGTCATGTACTCAAAGGCAAAGCCCTTGATATGGGCGCGGCAGGCGAGGCTTCCCTCTTCATCGCGGATCGGGGCGGTAATCCGTGCCCCGAAAACGACATCTGCCCCGGACATGCGGATGCAGGCCCTGGAATCGGCCAGGTTTTGCAGCATCAGCAGGCCGCCCGTTGCCCCGTAGGCGAAGCTCTTGCCGGTGGAGCCATCAACCGGCCGCCCGTAAAGATTCCTGGCCTTGAGAACTGCGAGCCGGCCGCCGGAACAGCCCTTGGCCGCCCCGTCCTGGGAGCCGCCCTCCACTCGGGCCTCCAAGCCGGGGACCCCAAAGGCACATAGGCCGTTGCCCGGCACCGAGGCCTCCAACCCCAGGAGCACTTTATGGGGAGAGGCGGCCGACAACTCTCGCACCATGGCCCCTGCCAGATAGGTGCCCACCGCCCGATCCGTGCTCCGGACCTCTTCTTCGGCAAAACGAACCTCAGCCCGCCCCTGGCGAAACCGTTCCATGACCAAGTCGGAGATCAGCATGGTCAATTGGTTCAAGGGCCGGCGAACCACCGGAGGCCTCAGGCATTCCACATCGCAGGCCACGGTCGCCTGGGCAAATAGAGGAGCCGCATCGAGCAGGCCTTCACCATTCTCCTGAAGGAGAAGATCGGTCCGGCCGACCAGATCCTGAAGACACGTATGCCCCATGGCGGCCAAATGAATCCGGATCTCTTCCCCCAGACCGGCAAACATGCGAGCCAGATTTTCGGCCTCCTCTTTGACCAGCCGGGGCTTGAATCCTTTCACCCCGGCCGCCTCCGCAGCCTCCTGGGTCGAGATCTGGGTGGAGATGCCCCGAGGGCAGCGGTCAAGGTGGCAGCGCCGGCAGCTGATGCAGCCGATCCCCATCAGGGCAGCGGTGCCGAAGCCCACCCGGTTGGCCCCGAGCAGGACCAACTTAACCACGTCCGCTCCACTGCGCATGCCGCCATCGGCCCAGATCTCCACCTCGTTTCGCAGGCCGGCAGCCACCAGCGCCCGGTGGGCCTCGCTCACCCCGATCTCTACCGGCAGGCCAACAAACCGTTTGGCGTGCTCGCGGGCCGCCCCGGTCCCTCCCTCGAACCCGCTCAGGTTGATAATATGGGCTCCGGCCTTGGCGATGCCTACCGCGATGGTGCCGACGCCGCTGGTGACCGGGATTTTGACCCCGATCCGGGCCCGCGGGTTGGCTGTTTTTAATTCGGTGACGATCTGTTCCAAGTCCTCGATGGAGTAAATGTCGTGGTGGTTTGAGGGCGAGATCAGGGCGATGCCGGGCTTGCAGTGGCGGGCCTGGGCCACTAAGGCGGTCACCTTGGGGGCGGGCAGATGCCCCCCTTCCCCTGGTTTGGCACCCTGGCCGATTTTGATCTCCAGAAAATCGACCGAGTTGAGCATGTCCATGGCCACCCCAAACCGGCCGGAGGCGATCTGCTGGCCGCGGTTATGCCGGTAACGACCCATCATGTCTGGAATCTCTCCCCCTTCACCGTTCATGCAGACAATGTTGGCCTTTTGGGCGGCTTCGGCATAGACCCGGAAGGAATTCTCTCCCTGGGAACCGAAGGACATGGCCGCGATCACCAGCGGTAATGCATGGCGACCGAGGGAAATATCGATATCGGCCGGAGCGGGCCGGAGGTTCTCGGCAACGGTTTTGAACTCGAACAGATGACGAATGGCAGTTGGGCGCTCTTGGTTCAGGCGGGCCAGCTCTGCGGCCGCTTCCCGGTGGTCGAGTCGGCCGGTGGCAAGCCCGCGCAGGATTTTTCCGGCCTTGGGATTCCGAGGCGGTTCTCGGTACAGCTCGGTTTCCTCCACTGCAGCAGCCCGGGCCAGGCGCTGCCGGGCCGTTTCCTCGAGATGCGAAAACCCCAAACCGGCAATTTCGGAAGAACAGAAATCGGCCACCTTGAAAACGGATGCCAGAGCGGAGGAAAGGCCGATCGCCGCAAAAATCCGGCCATACCCGCAGAGCTCGTGGATGCCCATGGTGGACATCACCTTTTCCATACCTTTTTGAAGCACTTCCATGGTGTTGGCAAGCGGCCGAACCGGAGGTTGCCCCTCGTCGCGGAAGTGGCAGCTGAGTTGCCATAAGAGATGAGGGGCCAAGGCGTCGGCCCCTGATCCCAGAAGGAACATAATGTCGTGGAGGTTGCGGATAGCTGCAGAGCGAACCACGATGCTCGCTTGTCGACGCAAACCGGAGGTGATCAAATGTTCGTTGAAAACAGCCACGGCGAGCCCCGGATCGATATAGACCCGGCCGTTGTCGAAGCTCTCCGCATCGTCGAGAAGAAGAAGCACCGCTCCCTGGTGGACCGCCTCGGCCGCCTTCCGGCACAATTCGTCGAGCCGCACGGCAAGTTCCCCTTCCCGCGGCTCGAAAATGGTGTCCAGGCGGCAGACCGACTCCGGCCCCGCATCAGCGAAATATCCGATCACCTCTTCCAAGGGCAGGGTTCCATAGTCGGCGGCAAGCCGGGCGACTTCGGCATGGGGCAGCAAGTTCTCAAGGGCGCCTGTCTCAAGCAGCAGGGGATTAGCAAGCTCGAGCCCCACCGCACCTGATTCCGACGTCAACCCTGGCCGCCTGCCGAGAATAGTGCGGGTGGTGAAGTGCTCCGGGTTGGTGACCACCGCCACGTTCTCCTTGAAAAAATCGGCTACATTAAACAAGGCCTCCGGGGCAAGAGCGGCCAAGGGACCGGTATGGCCCAGGGAGCCGATCACCTCCCTACCGGACCGGGCCACCGCCTCCCGGATCATGCGGTCATACCGCTGCCAGCCCCAGGCAGCGAGCAGGTTGGGACTGGAGAGATTAGGCTCGGCGATGGTCTTAAATTCTTGCCCCTTCCCGCTGGCCTCGCGGCAGCCCCCGACTCGAAGATCCACGGACGTGGAAAGCCTTTGCAAGGTCAAACCGCCGGGCCGCCGTTTCTCCATCCGCGCCAGCAGCCGACTCTGAATGGCGCCGTAGTCGAGCACCCGGGCTGGTTCGCCGGAACGGGCAAAGATAGCCAGCTTTTCACCGGGGGCTAGCGGCCGCGGGTCGCCCCCCAGCCGCTTGAGCTCCACCACCCCCTTTTCCGAGGAGAGAAAGTAATCAGTATCGCTTTCCCCGAACCACAAAGGCCGGAGCCCCAAGGCGTCCACTCCGCCCATGCAAATGTCTCCAGACCTGGCCACCACCGCTGCAGGACCCTGGGCCGAGGAGGGGAAAAACCAGCGATAGACCTGGTAGAGCCGAGCCAACTCCGGCCGGTATCGTGCCGCTTCACTGTGGATGGCCGGGAAGACCAACTCCAGGGCCTCAGTCAGCTCCAGATCATAAAGGCAGATGAGGCCTTCGACGAGGCGGTTCAGATCCTGGGAATCGCTGCCGCCGCTCACTGGCGGAATACCCAAAGCGCGGCCAGTGTCGCGCAAACGTTCGATGGTGTTGATTTCGCCGTTGTGGCCCAGGATGGAAAAGGGTTGAGAGCGATGAACCGTAGGCAGGGTGTTGGTGGAATAGCGGCTGTGGCCGAGAGCAATGAGCGATTGGGCTTCTGGAGCGAGCAACTCGGGATAGACCCGGGGTAGCAGATCGGGCCGGCCCTGCAGTTTATAAACCACCGAGTCCGTGCTTAGTGAGGCAATATGGACCGCCGATCCCCATTCCTTTTCGATTTCCAGATCCAGCTCAAACAACCAGCGTCGGGGTTTCTCGCTTCGCGGGAGCAGGCCAGCCACCTGCCAAAACAAAGGGGCCTCGGCCCGGGCCCGGTGGCCGAGCTCTTCATTGCGGGTATGGCCCGTCTTCTCAGCCAGAACTTCCAAGCCCCTTCTGGCCAATTTCCTCCGGAC
>JARRJE010000321.1:0-3242 GCA_037379765.1 Deltaproteobacteria bacterium | reverse complement strand
CCGCTCGTAAGAACTGATCCAGTTGAGCAGAAAGGAAGAGCCGATAGTGAACAGGTAGATGCCAGAAATGGAATAAGCGACGTAATGAAAAGAAGGGAGCAGCAGATGGTGCTCTTGGCTCTCCAGCAGCAGGCCGATCCCCAGCAACAGAGTCAGCACCATGACCCGCCAGAAGAAGAGCCACTGCAGTTGACGCTTGATCGAAAGGGGTCGGGTTTGTTTCTGGCCCGGACTGGAAGGGGAATCGTCGAGCATCAGCTAGAATGAACAATGAAGATGGAGAATTAAGAATGACGAAATCTTCGCAATTTTGCGGTAAGTCCTATCAAAAGAATGAAGAGGAATTTTTCATTTCTTCATCAATATTCATCATTCTCATATCCCGTACTTCTGGATCTTATAGCGAAGGGAGCGGAAGCTGACTTTCAGAAGTTCTGCCGCTTTCATTTTCGAGTTGCCCGATTTTTCAAGGGCTTTGCTGATGAGCTGCCGCTCCAATCGGGTGATGAACTCCTCGAGGCCAATTTCATAAACCTCCTCTCCAGAAACAAGGCCATCCGCAGATGCGGCTTTCTCCTTCCGGCGGTGTACGGAAAGGGTAAGGCTCTCCGGCAAGATAATGTTGGAATTGGCAAGGGCCACGCCACGCTCGATGATGTTCTCCAATTCACGCACATTGCCGGGAAAATCGTAATTCATCAGGACATCAAGAGCGTAAGAGGAGAGCTGCCGGACATCCTTGCCGAACTGCTCTGCGTATTTTCGCAGGAAATAGTCTACCAGCAAAGGAACATCCCCTTTGCGTTCCCGAAGGGGCGGGATACGAATGGGCACGACCGCCAGCCGGTAATAAAGATCCTCTCGGAATCGGCCGGCCATGACCTCTTCCTCCAGATCGCGGTTGGTGGCGGAGATTATCCGCACGTTCACTTTTACGGTTTCAGTGCCGCCCACCGGCTTGAACTCACGTTCCTGGAGAACCCTCAATAACTTGGTCTGTATGAGAGGGGTCAGCTCGCCGATCTCATCGAGAAAGGCACTGCCATTGTTCGCTTGTTCGAAAAGGCCGGTCTTGTTGGCGACCGCTCCGGTGAACGCGCCTTTCACGTGGCCGAAGACCTCACTTTCAAAAAGGCTCTCGGGGATGGCGCTGCAAGTGATCGGCACGAAACCGTTGGCACCTGCCTCGCTGTCGGCATGAATCGCTCGAGCGACCAATTCCTTGCCAGTTCCCGACTCCCCGTAGATGGCGACATTGGCGTGGGTGGGAGCGATTCTCTTGATCAGATCGAAGATCTTCTGCATCTCTTGGCTCTGACCGATAATGCCATGAAAGGACTCGGCGGGTTGAGAAGTCTGCTTCGCGACGCTCGGGCTGGCAAGTGCCGCCTTGATTACATTTTTGATCTCCTCTACCCGAAAGGGCTTGGTAATGTAATCGAAGGCGCCGTTCTTCATGGCGGCGACTGCGTCTTCCGGGGAGGCGTAAGCGGTGATCATTACCACCGGTAACTGTTGATCGATTTCCTTAACTTGCTCTAAAAGATCGAGGCCATTCATCCGCGGCATGCGAATATCGGAGATGATCAGGTCGAATGGCTGCCGATCGATCTGCTTGAGAGCAGCCTGACCATCGGCGACGGAGGTGACGGTATAGCCCTCTTTTTCCAACATGATCTTGAGGAACTCCCGCATGCTGAGTTCGTCGTCGGCCACAAGAATTGAGGTGGAATCATTGGAGGGCATGGATCAGGCCTTTCCGGAGGAATAGAGGCGATTTAGTGTACTTCCATGTCAAGGATGTTCATTTCATAACCAGTCTGGATATGCAAAGAAACTTGCCCGCAGGCAGGGCATTCCAAAGAGAACCGGTCGGTCATTTCCGTTTGTTTTCCGCAATTGCTGCAGCGGCCAGCAACAGGGACCTCTTCGATCACGAGATCCGCTTCAGCAGCGAGGGTTCCCTGCTTGGCGGCATTAAAGGCAAAGGTCAGTGCATCTGGCAAGATGTTGGTCGCCTTGCCAATTCTAATCCTTACGTTTTCGATGACAGTATATCCTTCGCGCTGACACTGGCCGATCACGGTTTCGAGAATGCTCAAGGCGATGGATGCTTCATGCATGCTCTGTTTCTTACCCGATATCGGAAGAATCGGCAATGGACATAAGATTTTAAAGGAAAGGAAATAATTCGAATGAGGACCTAGAGATAAGGGAATTTGAATCGTAGGAAAAGTGAATGGAACCTGGGGGGCTTCCTGTCAGGAAGATTCCGAATTCTGCTGGGCCATCATCTCTGCGAACAGCTTGAGAGACTCCTCGCCTTCATCGACATCGATCCTACGGATGGCAAAGCCGGCGTGTACGAGGACGAAATCACCCACAGCCGCCTGTTCGGGAAGGAGCATAAGGCTCACCTTTCGGCTGGCACCCATCACGTCGATGGTCGCCATCATGTCATGGATGGCGGTGATGCGGGAAGGAATGGCGATGCACATAAACAATCTGCCAGTTTTAAATTATCAGTCTTTCGTCAATTTTAATATTACTCCGACGAATTCCCACTCTCAACTGGTTATTGTCAATCTGCTCCTTCGTGCAAAGCAATTGTACTCTCTCTCAAAAAAAGCTTGAGGAAGTTCGGGAAGTAGGTCCACAATATTTTTTGAGTTCTCTGGCAAGTGGGGATAAGGACTGATCCCTCTCATTGAATTAGCCTTAGGGCGGATAGGGTCAAAAATTGCTTTATAAGGATCCACAAAAAGAAGGATCCACAAAAAGGATCCACAAAAAGGATGTTTGAATAAATCGACTCGGAATTTAACTTGATGAGGAACCAATCTTTATTTCCTGCGCAAAGGATCATCGGATTTATGGATCGAATCCGGTGGCTGGCGCCGCTCGCCGGTGGGCATCTGGCGGCTTTTTCAACACTGTTGCGCATTCGACAGGATAGAGACGCTGTTCAGACCGTATTCTACGGCAGCACCCGGGTCAATTTCCGGGGACAGGACACCCAGGCGCTCCGGGAAGTCTTCGTGGACAGAGAATATGATTTTCTGGCCGATTTTTTGGGCTCGGTTCAGGCACCTTCCATATTGGATATCGGTGCTCATGTGGGCACCTTCGGTATCTGGGCATACGGCCTGAATGCGAAAGCCAGGATTGTAAGCATCGAAGCCGATCCCCAGACTTTTCAGCTCCTTTCACAAAATGCCGCCGCGCTCATTCGGAATGGCACC
>JARRJE010000320.1:0-3246 GCA_037379765.1 Deltaproteobacteria bacterium | reverse complement strand
TCCACAGGTGCACGGGCGCTGGCGGTGGCCGATGTGTTCACCGCCGTCATGGAGGATCGTCCTTACCGGAAGGGGATGGCGGCTTCGAATGCGATCAATGTACTGGAGCGAATGGCCATGGGCGGAGTATTGGATGTTGATATCGTCCAGCTCCTGTTCGATCATTTCGGAGAGATCAACCAAGAGCGGGCCGCGGTCCAACAGGAGGCGATGTGCAGCTATTCGCAGTTCTGCTTGCAGAACTGAGGCAAGGGATCACAGGTGCCACATCTTCGCACGATCGCTTCTGCCCGCATAGTCGGCTATAGCGGGCAGGGAGCGCTTGCGCAAATTTGACCAAACCCCGCCACGAGCACCAATTTCGGCGGGTGGGAATACCGAAAATAACTCACAGAGCTTGACCCGGCGTCATCGCAAGTTTTTGGGATGACGTCTAATCTGCGGCACCCTCGATCCCTTGCGTTTCCCCACTAGGAAAAATGGTTTTCTAAATTCTTCTGAGTATCCGATCTCCTCTTTTTTGACCCGGACCTCCGTCCTCTTTTGATCTGCGGTCTCCGGCTGTTCTTCTTTCCCTTAAATCGTTTCCCAACACCATCGCCGCCATGACCATTTTCCCGGGCTATTCATTCTCCTGCCAGGAGATGGCGTCGACGGGGCAGCTGTCGATGGCTTCCTGGATGAGCTCTTCTGGGTCTCCTTGCGGGTCGATGACATGGGAGAGATTGTTTTCGTCCAGCTCGAAGGTGTTGGCTGCGATTTCGGAGCAGAGGCCGCAGCTGATGCACAGGGTCTGATCAACCACCGGGATTCGTATCATGGTTTTTCCTCGTTGCGGCAGGGTGGTGCACAGTGGAGCCATTTTTACCATTCCATCGTCATGGTAGGAAGGAAGGCGGCCGCCTGTCAACGGCACCGGCCGGAAAAGACAATCCTCCCGATTTGACGTGGGTTATCGGTTTTCAGGACGACCCCGAAAGGCTTTGCGTTTGCTTTCCCCCTTTTCCTACAATGATAAGATGATCCTCGACGCTTCGCTCAAGACCCCTTCAGCAAGGACAGGACCATGGAAAAAACTAAAATCATCGTGATCGGCGCCGGCCCGGCCGGTATCGCTGCCGCGGTGGAAGCCAAAGCCGCCAACATCGACCAAGTTGTCGTGCTGGAGAAACAGAACCATCTGTGCGATACCGTTGTCAATCTCTACCATCAGGGCAAGCGGGTCGACCCCGTCTATCGAAAGGTGAAGGTCGAGCCCCTGGGCAAGCTCTCTTTCGACGTGGAGACCCGGGAAGAGTTCCTCAAACGCATGGCCGGCGTTGTCGAGGATTACCAGCTCGATGTCCGCTTTGGCCATGAAGTGCAGAAGATCATCCGCCAGGATGGCCAGTTTTACGTTTTCACCAGCAAGGGGCTGGAAATCCGGGCACCGCTTGCGGTTGTCGCTATCGGCATTTTCGGCAAGCCCCGCAAGCCCTCTTATCCCATCCCCGCCGAGATTAAGAGCAAGATCCACTATAGCCTGCCCTCGATCCCGCCTGTAGGGAAAAAAGTGCTGGTGGTGGGCGGAGGCGATGCCGCTGCAGAAGCCTCCTGCTTCCTGGCGGAAAACAACGAGGTGTCGGTCTCCTACCGCCGTTCGGAATTTTTCCGGTTGAACGAGCTCAATTACTGCAACCTCAACGACTGCGCCTGCCTGGGAAAGGTCGACCTGATGATGGCCACCGACATTGAGATGCTGGCACCTCACGGCGATCAGGTCATGGTCCATTTCGCCCACGGTGAACAGTTCGCCTTCGATTTCATTTTTTATCACTTAGGGGGGATGACCCCGAGAGTATTCCTCGAGAGCGCCGGCGTGGAATTCGACGGCAAGAAGCCCAAAACGGATCCCCACGGCGAAACCACCGTGCCGAGGCTTTTCCTCGCTGGCGATCTGGTTATGGAGAAGGGAACGATCATGGCAGCGTTCAACTCGGGCAAGGTCGTGATCGACCGGATCGTCGATAAGTATGCGGATATCGCGCGAGCGGCAGCAGCGGTCGAAGGGGAAAGGTAGCTTGCATCTCCATCACCTGTCGACGGGTCAACTGGTAGTGAGCAATTACCTCAAAAAGGAAGGAAGGAAAATGCAGCGATTTCGATTGGCGCCGGCTATCATCGCCGGCATTCTTTTTCTCTTGCTTGCCGGCTGTGCCGGATCGGGGCGAACGGTTTCGGTCCGGGACGGCGGGCGTCCGGAGACCGTTCGGATGACCGCTGCCGATTTCAAGTTCGATCCGGCCGTCATCAAGGCCTCTCCCGGGGGGGTCCTGACCATTGAAATCGAGAATACCTCCAACGCTGATCACAATTTCACGATCAAAGATCCCTCGGGAAAGGTCCTCCAGGATATCGAACTACCGGAGAAAACCACCCAGGAGGTTCGGATCGAGATCTCGCAGCCGGGCATCTATCCCTACCATTGCGACAAACCTTTTCACGCCACCCTCGGGATGAAGGGCAGAATCGAGGTCGAATAAGGGGGGAGTCGCGCTTTTATAAATCTACCTTATTGTAATTACGGATAATTTTATCTTGTCGCTTTGCCCGGGATTCGTTCAACGTTTCAGATCAACGACAGCAACACGGTGAGGGTCAGAAGGCTGGCCAGGGTCGAGAAGAGCACGATGGTAATCACCAGCCGTGGAGCCAGATCGTGCTCGATGGCGATGATGGAGGTGAGTACGGCAGCAGGCATGCCCGCCTGGAGGATACCTGCGCTCCGTTCGAGACCCGCCAGCCCGAAGGGCAGGGCCAAAAGGACGGCGATGAGAGGGGCGCCGAGCAGGCGCACCCCGCTGGCTGCCAGAACGTCGAGATCGATGCTGGGTCGGCCCGCCTTGGCCAGCTCGACTCCCAGGGTAACCAGCATCACCGGAATCATGGCGTCGCCCAGCAGGTTGACGGCCCGCGATACCGCCAGAGGCAGCGTAAAGCCGGTGGCCGATACCGCAATGGCAGGCGGCAGCGCAAGCAGAGCCGGGGTCTTGAATACGGCCAGTAGAGAGGTCAGCCGATTGGCATGGCCGGAGGTTGCCGCGGCCACTCCGATGCCGAAGCCGACCACGTTGATGCCCAGCAGGTAGATGGTAGCCGGCGCCAGGGCCGCTTCGCCAAGTCCGAACTTGATGATGGAAAGCCCGTAGTTGCCTACATTGCCGTAGACGGCCACGAGCACGTAGGCGGCGATCACCTCCCGCGGTG
>JARRJE010000319.1:0-4864 GCA_037379765.1 Deltaproteobacteria bacterium | reverse complement strand
CCATCAGACCATCCGCAAGGTGGGCGACGACCTGGATGGCAAATTCCACTTCAACACCGCGATAAGCAGCATCATGGAACTGGTCAACACCCTGAGCTCCCTGACCGGTGAAAACGCTCAAGAAACTGTGGCTCCGGCCGTGATTCGGGAAGCATTGGGAGGAATTCTTCTCCTCCTCTTCCCCATGGTCCCACATTTTTGCGAGGAGCTCTGGGAACGGACCGGCCATCAGCAGACTTTGGGGCAGGCGACTTGGCCGGCTTACGATCCAGAGGCCGCCATGGAAGAGGAGCTGACTGTGGTCGTCCAGGTGAACGGCAAGGTGAGGAGCCGGCTTACGGTCTCCCCGGAAATCGATGAGGAACGGCTCAAGGAGATGGCTCTCGCGGACGAAAAAGCACTGAAATTCATGAAAGGCAAGCCGGTCCGCAAGGTGATCGTGGTTAGAAACAAGCTGGTCAATATCGTGATCTGAGATGAGCGGTCAGCTGAACGATCCGCATTGTAACGAGGTGCTCGTCACTCATGAGAGCGGGAAGGAAAAAATGAAACGGCTGCGGCTACTGCTGTTGACGGTGCTGGTGATTCTACCCTCTTGGCTCGCCGGCTGCGGTTATCAGAACCCCTATCTTGTTGCTAAGCGGGAAAGCGCCGAGCAGAAGGTACCGCTTGGCTCGCGGCTGCATGTCAAGATGTGGAAGAACCGGACTAGCGAGTTGGGCCTGCAGCTGGACTTCCTCAATGCCCTCATGACCAAATTTCAGGACTCCAACCTGATTGTGCTCACCACTAGTGACAGCCAAGCTGAATATGCCTTGGACGGTGAAATCATCACCAGCAACGAGGGGCTTACCCGCGGTACCGTCCTGCTCACTGTGGGCTATGGTCTGAGGGATCTAAGGAAAGGCAAAATGGTTTGGCAGGTTCCCGCCCAGACCTTTTCAGAGTCCTTCTACATCACCGAAGACGCCGCCAGGACCGAGGATAACAAACGGAAGGCCCTGGACAAGATCGCCAGTGATTTGGCCGAGACCATTTACATAAGAACCCTCAACGCCCTCCGTAACCGCCCACAGGATACGACAACCTCTACCCCTCCTGCCGGCAGCCAGAAGCCAAAAGATCCGAAGCCGGATTAAGTGGAATCAACAAAATCGCTCAACCTTTATAAGAGCGACTTGAAGACGGTGACGATGCCCTTCGCATCAAGACCCTGGCTGGCATAGAGATCGGCCGGCTTGCCCGAGGAGCCGTAACGGCTCACCCCCAGTCTCTTGAATCTGGCGGCGATCCCTTCTTCCGCCAAGACCATTCCGACTATCGCTCCCAGTCCGGTATCCACATGATGGTCCTCCACCGTTAGCACCGGTCCCGTTTGCGCCGCCTCGATCACGGATTTTCGGTCCAAGGGCAAGAGCGAGGCCATGTTGAGGACGCCCACCCCAATCCCTTCTTCCTGCAACTGCTGCCGGGCCATCATCGCCAGAGGGGTCACCGCTCCGTAAGTAATAATGGTCCCTTTCTCCCCCCGACGAAGCCAGTCGCCTTTTCCCGGCTTGAATTCGTAGCCCGCATCAAAAAACGGGGTGCCGTCCTCCTGGGTGATCACCGGCGTCTTGGAGCGGCCCATGCCCACAAAGAAATTGCCGGAATGGGCAGCCACGTAGCGGACGATCCGGTCGGTCTGGTTGGGGTCGGCGGGCGCGAACACCGAGAAGTGAAAGAGGTTGCGCAACAGGCCGAGGTAATCGATGCACTGATGTGTAGGACCGTCCTCACCTACATCGAGACCCAGGTGGGTGGCTACAATCTTGACCGCCGTCTCGTTGATATCGTTCAGCCGGTTCTGGTTGTAAACCTCGGAGACGGCAAATGCACCGAAGGTGCTGAAAAAAGTCGCCACCCCTTCCCGGCTCAGGGCACCGGCCATGGTGGCGGCATGATGCTCTTGGATGCCCGCTTCAAAAAAGGCGGACGGAGAATGTTTTCGGAAGTCCCCCATTTTGACCGAGCCCTCCAAGTCGCAGGATACGCCCGCCACCTTGGGAACCGCCCCGGCAGCATTGTTGGCTTCGGCCAGACCCAAGAGAGCCTTGCCGTAAGCTGAACGGCAGTCGGTCATGATTTCGGGATCGTAGGTGATCGGAGTTCCTGGATCGATTCGGGGAGAAGGCGCCTGATAATCGAACCGGGTGCGAGTGGAAACCGGTTCCTGTCGCAATGCGACAAAGCGATCGAAGTTGTTTTCCATCCCCAGTTCGGCTAGGGCCGCGTCGAGCTGCTCTTTTTTCAGAGGCGAGCCATGGTATTTAGCCAGGTTCTCCATAAAGGAGACCCCCCTGCCCATGATCGTGCGAGCCACAATGACGGAGGGCATGGCTGTCTCTTCGACCTGCCCCTGGTAGACATCGGCCAGGGTCCGGTAAACCGCCTGGCAATCGTGGCCGTCTTCAAGATAATGGACGTTCCAGCCCGAGGCAGAATAGGTGGCGCGGATTTCCTGGGGCATGACGCAGGTGGTCTCACCGCAGATCTGCAAGTGATTGCGGTCGATGATCACGATCAGATTGTTGAGCTTATACTTGCCGGCAAAGCGCAGGGCCTCGGAGATCTGACCCTTCTGCTGTTCGCCATCACCCATGAAGACAATGACTTTGCGATCGGAACCCTTGAGTTTCAAGGCCAGGGCCATGCCCACCCCGACGGAAAGCCCTTGGCCCAGGTTGCCGGTGTCCCACTCCACGCCGGGCACAATCCGCTCCACGTGGCCGGGGAAACCAGAGCCTGCCCGCCGGAAGCCGGACAGAAAATCCTCTTCGCTGAAATAGCCGTATTCTGAGAGAACGCTATAGACCCCCGGCGAGATATGGCCCATACTCACCACCACCCGGTCCCGATCTTCCTTTAAAGGGTTTTGGGAATCGTGCCGGATTAAACCATAAGTCACCAGCAGCAGGTCAAGCGCCGACAGCGAGCCGCCCGGATGCCCGGAGGCGGCGAGGGTGGTGGCGAGCAAGATGCGGCGGGCGCACCGTTTCCGCATGGCGGCCAGTTGATTGCACTCTTCCGTGGACAGCTGATCCTTTTTCAGGTTTAATGCAAGGGTCATGAATCTCTCCAATCTGGTCTGAACCAAATCATCTTCTTCTTATTATTACGTGGAAAAAACATCCTTATCTCGGGGCCTGGCAGGCCGCCGGACAGAGGAGGCATCATACCCCGATTCTGGCGCCCCTAGCCGGCTATACGGATCTACCCTTTCGCCAACTCTGCAGGGAGCACGGTGCAGGGCTCACCACGTCGGAAATGATCAGCTGCCACGGCCTGACCTATCGGCAGCGGGGCTCCCGCCTTCTCACCGAGACGACCGCGGCTGAGCGACCAGAGGCCATGCAGCTTTTCGGCAGCGAGCCGGAGGTCATGGGCGAAGCAGCGGCCATCCTTTCCGATCTGCCCATCGACCTCATCGACATCAACATGGGCTGTCCGGTCAAAAAAGTGATCAAGAAAGGTGCGGGCGCGGCCCTGATGAGAAATCCGGCCCTGGCCGAAAAGATCATCAAAACCGTGGTGGCCAGCACCTCTCTGCCGGTCACGGTCAAAACGAGGACCGGCTGGAATCATTCCTCCATCGCGGCTGAAGAATTCGCCCGGATGGTGGAAGGCGCCGGCGCCAGCGCCGTGACCATCCACGGCCGCACCTGGACAGACGGCTTTTCAGGTCCCATGGATCGGGAGGCCATCGCTGGGGTGAAACGAGCGGTGGCCATTCCGGTCCTTGGCAACGGTGATATTCGATCCTATGAAGAAGGGTTGGAGCTGATGGAGAAAACGGGCTGCGATGGGGTGATGATCGGCCGGGCCGCTCTCGGCAATCCGTGGATCTTTCAGCCACAAGGCGGCGCGCCTTCCCTCAGGCGACGGCTGACCGGTCTTTTCCGTCACTTGGAATTGATCGAACGTCACCTGCCGGCCGAACAAGTGCTGGCAAAGACTAAAAATCATGCCGGCAAATATTTCAAGGGCCATCCTCAAGCGGCCTCAATCCGTAAAAGAGTTTATGATGCCTCGTCTTTTACGGAATTGAAAAACACGGTGCAATCGCTTCTGAATCACTGCTGAAACTTTCTTCCTGCGGTTTCTACCAATCATGGGCGGCCAAGATCAAATGGGACATCTTTCGACGACCTTCACCTTTTGCACAATTCTCCGCGCACGATGAACGCCGTTCTTGAAAATTTCATTCCGTCCACGCTAAGATTGATTAAGCCCTTCCCCGTCAGCGCCCGGAAACATCCGCCAGCCTGACAATCCCTTTCCGAAGGGCCTTGCAATTTTGCCTTTCCAAGCACAAGAGTCTTCTCTTGAAAAAGACCTGGCCGAGATGAACGTTCTTCTTCTTTATCCCGAGTTTCCTAGCACCTTTTGGAGCTTCAAGCACGCCCTCAAATTCATCCGCAAAAAGGCAGCATTTCCGCCCCTGGGGTTGCTCACCATCGCTGCCATGCTGCCGAGGGAATGGAGCCTGCGCCTAGTCGATCTCAATATCGGAACGCTTACAGCGAGCGATTTGGCCTGGGCCGATTGGGCCTTCGTCTCCGGAATGGTCGTCCAGAAACAGTCAGCGCGGGATGTCATCGCCCGCTGCCGAAGGGAAGGCCTCAAAATCGTGGCTGGCGGCCCGCTGTTCACCAACGAGTGGGAAGCGTTTCCAGAAGTGGACCATTTCGTGCTCAATGAGGCCGAGCTCACCCTGCCCCCCTTTCTCGCCGATCTGGCCGCCGGCGACCCTGAGCGGATTTACCGGAGTGCCGATTTCGCGGATATCGGCACCGCGCCGGTTCCCCGCTGGGAACTAGTCGAC
>JARRJE010000318.1:0-7140 GCA_037379765.1 Deltaproteobacteria bacterium | reverse complement strand
ACGAGAGTTCCGGATTTTTTTAAGATACTGAGCAAACCGAAGCGATATCCTTACTCCTGTGGGTTTAACCTACCTCCCACTCTTTCAGATGCAAATAAAAGTCATTTGGGTCAGCAAAATTCCATCGGCATTGTATTTGCATTTCAAATAAGACCTCGCGCAAAAGCAAGGTGGCAGCAATTGACTTTCAGGATTCCGATATTTGTTCAAAATGCGGAATACACCTCAGGGATTATAAATGCAGTGTCCAGGGACTGAAGAGATTATGAAATGTGAGCGGTTAAATATAAAGAAGGAGGAGGAAGAAAAGTGAAAAAGTTATTTCTGGCGATAATATTTTTTGCATCGGCAATTGTCGTTCCTGTTCCAACGATGGCAGGAATGAATATAAGCATCGGCATTTCCCTGCCGCTGCCGCCTGCCATTTCATTTCATGCGGCTCCGGATGTGATCCCAATGCCTGAAACGGACTCCGTGTACGTCGCCCCTGATGTAAATGCGGATTTGTATTTCTGGAATGGCTGGTGGTGGCGTCCCTGGAAAGGTCGTTGGTATCGTTCACGCCGTTATGACCGGGGCTGGACCCATTATAGCAATGTCCCTGCCTTCTATTTTGACGTAGACCCGGGCTGGAGAAAACATTACAGGGATCATAAATGGTATGGACACCGGTGGAACTATGAGCGGATTCCCAACCGGCGGCTTCAGGGTAACTGGAAGAAGTGGCGTGATAATAAACACTGGGAAAGACGGGGAAGTTGGGGCGTTCGTGGCTATCGCCCCCGCTCGCGGCATCAGAGGCAGGAATTGAGACGTCAGCGGGAAGAGCAATATCAACGCAGACCCGAGGTCCGGCGATCCCGAATGCATGAGCGGCGGGGGCGGCATGAGGACCGGCGGACTCGAATGCAGGAGCGGCGAGGGCGGCACGAGGTCCGTCAAACGCAACAGCATCAACGTCAACTGCGGGTTCAGCGGGAAGATAGGGAGAGGACCATAGGACCGCGGGGCGTTCCTGTGAAACGGAACGAGAGGCGGCAAGTTCATTCCAGAGAGACAAGAATGACCGAGAGCGGCCCTGCGCCGAACGGAAAGCGGAGGCAAGTCAGATCCGGGAAGAAGAGGAGGCCAGAGAAATCTGATAGGGCCGAGAATCGAGAGAACGAGGGGAGGTCTTTCAGGCGGTAAGCATTGGAGAAGATAAATAAAACAGTATTCAGTTCAAAATACAAGGGTAACTCCCGTAAAGGAGGAGATGTACCCAGTTACCAAGGACGAACAGATATTTCATTCCGGTATATGTGTGGGATATCTCTAATCGTTGCCATAAGAGGGAATCCTCACTTGGTCTTGGCCATGCGATCGGCAGGTTCGGCAGGTATAGATAAAGTGGCTGTTCGAGGCAAAAAAGGAGAAACGAGGTCTTGAATTGTGCGGTGACCTCGAACCATGTTCTCCTCTTGGTGTAGATTGCAAGTCTTTCAAGTTTCGACAGCTCCGGCGAAGGTGAGAAGATGAAAAGATTCACCATTGGATTACCTAGTGTCTTGCATAGTTTTTCTACAGACTCTTCAGCTCACAAAATTATGACCGATGAACAAATAGAAAAGCTATACGTGTTAATGACACAAACCACACCATTGGGTCGCGAATATATTCGTTCTTTGTATTTAGATTCTATAAAAGAAAATAATATACCCTTGAGTGTGAAGTATTACAAATCCTCAAAAGATGCTTCTATTAGAAGTGACATGGTTAAATTTGTAATAAGGTATTCCAGAAAATCTGAATTGGCATGTAGTCTTGGAATTAAAGCCTTGCGTGATCGCTCAAAAAATGTCAGACGAAATGGATGTGCAGTCCTCGCATACTCACTACGGCAAGACATGATTCCATACCTTGCGGAAATACTTGATAATAATGATGTATATACTCGAGAGAAAGCAAAATCAGCCATAGTTGCAATAGCCCAAGGAAATATAGATATGTTTGTAAATCCTGGTAATGCCAAATGGTCAGTAACCTTGGACAGAGATGATATTCCAACTAATGAGGAGATAGATTTTTGTATACAGAAAAAGATGCCGTCACTTGTAAAACCGATTGAGAACATATTGGGCACTATTTACCCTAGTATGCTGCTGCGCTGACAAGCGGTTGTTGGCGGTAGCGGACTCGCTTCGCTTGCTGCAAGGCCGAAGCGTTCAAGTAGAACCCACTGAATGAACGGTGCTGCCATTCGGCGAAATACCGTTTGAAAACGTACAGTCGTGCGGGTATCTCGTGGCCACCTCGCCCCACACCCCGACGTTATCAGATGGAGGCCGGCGCGAGACTCGCGCCCGTTACCCAACGAAAACCCAAAAGCCCCCAATTTGGTCTTGAACTTCAAGAGCGCAGGGATAAGACCCGCCACCTCCAGCTGAACCGTTTTCGCGCCAGTCCCTCACCTTTGGCTGCGATCGCCTCCTACCTGGCGAAGCCACCCCCCGCGGCTGCCATTTCGATCCCGCCAAATTCACTCCCATCGATTCTGTCGAACCTCTGCCGGTGACCCAGGGTCAGTTCGAGTGAGAGTGGGCCCCTCTCAAGGCCACGCTTGAAATCAGCGCGCCTTAGTAGCTGGCCGATTTTGGAACGATTTGATCTTCCGAAGCCGCATCCGTTGTTTCGCCTCGTTCCCTTTCTGGTTGAGGACTGGGATGTGAGGAGGCATGGCTTCTAATCTCGCATTCGGGGGTGATATACTAAAAAGCGACAGGCTTTTAAAATGGGTATTATGGAGGTTCGATCAGTATGACTCGCGTTTGCACAATGAGGAAGATGACGGGATATCTTCCTGATACTGATGATATATAGATCAATAGAATTACTTGTTAGGCACACAATCCTTACATATGAAGCGCAAACAACTAAACGATCCCCCGACCGGCGCCCAACTTGGCTTCGCCCGCCTGGCGACAGCCTTTGCCGTGTTTAGTATCGGAGCTCTCTCCATGGGTGCAGTCGCGATCGGTGCTTTAGCCATTCGTCGCCTCGCTTTGGGCACCGGCCGAATTCGGCGGTTGTCCATCGACGAATGGGGAACCGTGAGCAGGCAACGGACAGTTAAGTCCGGCAATGGGCCTAGCCATCAGATACACGGAACGAGCGCCCCCGCCTTACCAGTTCCAGCTCATTGGATTTATCGGATGGGTTGACCCTCGAAGCCTCAAAGGGTGACCCGCAGGGGCAGCGATGGGAAAAGATGTTCACGGCATGGACGAACTCGGCCTCGTTCTTGAGGGATCTGTAATTGAAGGAGCAGAGGAATCCAAATAGGAAAGGAGAAGAACTATGGCGGAGAAGAAGATCATCGCAGTCATAGGCGCCACGGGTAACCAAGGCGGGGGACTCGCGCGGGCGATCGCTGCGGATCGCAATGGGCCATTCCTCGCCCGGGCAATCACTCGCAAGCCCGATTCCGAGAGGGCCCTTGCGCTCGCCAAGCTGGGGGTGGAAGTCGTGGCTGGTGACGCCGACGATCCGCCGAGCCTCGAGCGGGCCATGGCAGGAGCATACGGAGCCTACTGTGTCACCAACTACTGGGAGCATTTCTCGGCGGAACGCGAAGGGGCGCAGGCGACGGCGATGGCTCGCGCAACGCGAAAGGCCGGCGTGGAGCACGTCGTCTGGTCCACGCTCGAGGACACGCGCAAGTGGGTGCCGCTCAGCGACACGCGCATGCCGACGATTCATGACAACTACAAGGTGCCGCACTTCGACTCCAAAGGGAGCATGGATCACGTTTTTGCCGAAGAGGCGGCGCCGACAACCTATATGCTTCCTGCGTTTTATTGGGAGAATTTTATTAACTTTGGCATGGGACCGCGGAAAGGACCCAATGACGAGCTGGTACTCGCCTTGCCTCTTGGCGGCGTCATGCTCCCAGGCATCGCGGCCGAGGATATTGGGCGATGCGCGTATGGTTTGTTCCGGCGAGGTACGTCCACGGTCGGAAAACGGTTCGGCATTGCCGGCGAGATCTTGTCAGGCGCCGAGATGGCGGAGAAGATGACGCACGCGCTCGGGCCATTCTCGGCGATGAGTTCCTTCGCAGCCGGGACCCCGAAGCCTCACGGTCTCTTAACCCCGATCTGCTCGATTTCGACGCGTGGCTCGCCGCCAACGCGAGCCGTATCCCGATTGCGTAATGTCGCAGGATGACGAAACGGGCGAAGACATGTCGGCGCGGGCTTTGACCCTGCGGCTCGACAACTGCCCCCCGACGCGTGCCGGCCCGTCGGTATCAGACCTACACGAAAAGAGAGCTATCTTATGACTGATTTTGAATCTAAGGGCAACCATGCATCACTTTCTGAGTTCGAGATCAAAGTTGCATCCAAAATAGCAATCTGGAGGCAGGACGAGTGGGGTGACATGCGCGTCGGCGACGAAACCTATTTATCGGATTTCAATGATGCTGAGCTACTAAAAGGCCTCCCTGATGATCGGTGTCAATGCCCTCACTGGGGTTACCTCTTGGCAGGGCGCATGACTGTTCGGTATCCAGATCATGAAGAAGTTGTTAAAGCCGGAGAGATTTATTACATGGCACCGGGTCACACGATGGCCGTTGAGGCCGGCACCGTCCTCATTGAGTTTAGTCCAAAGGAAGAATTCCGGAAGCTGACTGAAATTGCTGAGAAGAACTTTTTACGAACGCGGATTCAACCTGCTAGTGCAACAGGTGGATAAATTCCGGAAAATACCTGATTTGGTGTTTTCATACCGAGGCATTTCCGGGGACGATTATTGAGCTTATTGATGACCATCTTAATTTCCTGCTCGGTGATAGTCGAGAAATCACGATTCTTTGGGAAATACTGCCGAATGAGACCGTTGGTGTTTTCGTTCAAGCCGCGCTCCCAGGAGGCATAGGGGTGAGCAAAATAGAAGTCAGCCTCCAACACCCGGGCAATGGTTTCGTGACGGGCGAACTCTTTGCCGTTATCTGAGGTGAGGGTGTGAACCCGATCGGCCAATGGTTTGAGCAAGCGGAGGATAGCTTGCTTGATGCCTTCAGCGTCCTTGTTGGGCTCCTTGGCGATCAGGGCCAGGCGAGATTTGCGCTCGGTGAGCGAAATGAGGGCTCCCGAATGATTCTTGCCGATAATGGTATCGAGTTCCCAGTCGCCGATTCTTCGACGACGCGCGACAATGGCCGGACGTTCGTCAATGGATACCCGATTGGGAATTCGGCCTCGACGGTCATAGCTGCCGTAACGCTTTCTGCGAGGCTTCTGGCAGCGTAAATGGCAATAGAGGTTGCCGCCTCGGTTCTTGTCTTTGAGGATGTGCTGGTAGATCCACTCATGGCTGATGAAAAGCTTCTTCTCTTGCTCCAGCCAAAGGCTGATCTGTTCTGGGCTCCAATCCTCACGCAGCAGCCGCTCGACCCATGTCCAGATCTCGGAGCTGATCCGTGATCTAGCTTTGGACTTACGACGAGTGAGAGCCAGCCGATGTGCTTGTTTGGGCCGATAACCTCGCTGACCATGATTACGCCTAATCTCCCGGCAGATGGTGGCTTTGTGACGCCCCAGCAACTTGGCTATCTCCGTTTGGCTGTGATTTGCTTTCATCAGTGCTTGAATCTGGTATCTTTCTTCCTGGGTAAGTTGCGTGTAGCCGCTCATCGTGCTCCTCTTTCTTGGCGGTTAGAAGGAGCCGTTGATGCTACCGCAGCTTACCCTTCATTGCCAAACAGAGTTGCACTTACAAGTTGAATTCAGGGAATGAAAAAAGAAGGCAATTAGCTCCTTACTTATCCGAGAAGCCGGTTTTCATTCTTGACCTACAAGAAAGGGAAGTGGGCGTAAAAATTGTAGAAATTACGAGAGAAACCAAACTTGGCTGCTTGGCTGTCCGGCTCATCAAAACTGGCTGCCCGGGAGCTGGTACGCGTAACGGAGGACCGACACATGACGGACTCTAATCTTACCCCAAAACAACAGGCGATGGTCGAGATGTGGGAGAGCCACATGGCTGCAGAATTCAAGCTGAAGGATATCGATGCCACAATGGCGACAATGAGCTCAGATCCCTTCGTCAATCATGTCCCCGTAATGACTGGTGACGTCGGCCTTAGTGCGGTTCGTCGGTTTTACAGCACTTATTTCATTCCGAATCATCCATCTGACACCACTTTCGTACGCGTCGCTCGCACTGTTGGTGAAGACCGGGTCGTGGACGAATTGATTCATAAGTTTACCCATGACATCGAGATGCCGTGGATTCTTCCCGGAGTCCCGCCAACTGGCAAGCGAGTCGAAATTGCGGTTATCGTGGTTGTGCAGTTCAAAGATGGAAAGGTCGCCGGTGAGCGTATTTATTGGGACCAAGCTTCGGTGCTGGCTCAGATAGGATTAATCGATGCGAGCAAACTGCCCGCAACAGGAGCCGAGGCTTCCCGTAAAGTATTGAATCCCTCTCAGGAGCCATTCAACAGACTGATTGAGCGAGGCGTACCTGTCGCCTAAGGGTAATTACCGACCTAACCTGAGAGGGAGTCCGCAGGTAAGGGCGTCACCTGGAAGTTGGTCGGCGACAGCGTCAAGGAGAACAGGACCGTCGAAAATATCGAGCAGCTCTTCAAGGCCGCCGAGGACCATGGGTTCGAGGTCTTCATCTCTCCCCACTACTATTATCCCACCGACCACTCGTGGAAGTTCGGCGGAACCATCGAGAAGGTGATGATGACATCAAGATGTTCGATCGCAGCGGCGCGTTGAATCTGGAGGGTTTCTCCGGGTCCAATGCCGATTGGTTGGAGCGTTACAAGCCGTACATCGAAGACGGCAAGACCGTTGTGTGCAGGCCCCACAAGAGGTCTATGGCCCGGAGAACAACGACGTGGTTCTTCAACTCCGCAAATGGGGTATTGGCAAGGTCATCTTGGGGGGCATGTCGGCGAATCTGTGTGTCGAGTCTCACCTTCGCGAAGTGCTTGAGCAAGGCTTTTAGGTTGCCGTGGTGAAGGATGCGACGGCCGGGACCAGGCATCCCGAGCTGGGCGACGGCTACAAGGCAGCGCTCATCAACTATGGTAATCTCGCCAATGCTGTCCTGACCACGGGTGAGGCGGTCAAGGCCATGGAG
>JARRJE010000317.1:0-5022 GCA_037379765.1 Deltaproteobacteria bacterium | reverse complement strand
AGCATGCGCACCTGTTTCCGCACATGAGCGTGCGACGAAACCTCTTGTACGGGTATAAACGCATCCCCAGCAAAGAGCGGAAGATCGACCCCGATGCTCTGATCGAGGTGCTCAGCATCGGTTCCCTGCTCGACGCCGGCGTCGGCAGTCTTTCAGGCGGCGAGCGCCAGCGGGTCGCCCTGGGGCGAGCGGTTCTTTCCTCGCCGCGGCTGATCTTGATGGATGAACCGCTCACCGGTCTGGACGAGGGGCTCAAATACCAGATTATCCCTTATCTGAAAAAGGTCTTCGCCGAGTTCGGCCTCCCTTTGATTTTCATCAGCCACTCTTTGAACGAGATGCGGCTGATGACCGATCAGGTGCTTGAATTTGCCGGAGGGCGACTCAGCGCCCACACCTCACCACATGAGTTGGCCTTGCGCCGCATCGGCTCCAGTCCCATCGGCTACATCAACCTGCTGGAGCTTCACGAGCCGCGCCGCCAGAACGGCCTGTTTTCGTATCGCTGGGGAAAGCAGAACATCATTTTGTCGGCCGGATGCGAGGGCACCGTGGGGATGTTCGAGCTCTCCTCCAAAGACATCATTCTGTTCAAGCGGCATCCCGAAGCGACCAGCGCCCGCAACATGCTCCGCTGCAAAGTGGAAAAGGTTTTTACCGCAGACAATCTGGTCGGGGTGGAACTCGACTGTAATGGCCAGCATCTGGTGTCCCAGATCGTCGGGGAGGCCCGCCGCGACCTCGGCCTCGAGCCCGGCTGCGAGGTCGTCGCAGTTATTAAAGCCTCGGCCTTTCGTCGGCTCTATTGACCATCCCGCCGCCTGGCCTAATGGGCCGAGACATGATGGAGTGGCATTGGACCAGACCAAGGCGCGGCCCGTGAGGCTCTCTTCTCAGCTTCTCCCAATTCCCAGCGATCGGATTCCCGGCCGAGAATCACCCACCATCAAGATCGCATCCGATTCCGGCAATACAATCAGGGTCGGCACTTTCCGATTACTGCCCGGACTGCAAAGGTTTTGGCCTGTACTCCGTTTGTTGAGCACCTCTCCAGTAATTCTCTTTTCCAAAAATTTTCGAAATATTTCGGTAACTTAAATCGAATCATTCTTCTTCTTGCGCTGATTCCCCGGCAACGCCACTTGGCCTCATACAGACAATCTTTCGTCCAGAAACGAACAATCGCTCGTTCGGAAACATCCGTCGTGGAGAAATTTTTTCACCTTTTTTAGACACCTGATGCTGACAAGTTAACAGATTGTTTCGTAAAGATTTTTTTAAGAGAAGGGCCAATACCGACGTTAGCTTGAGGGTTTTTTTGAATAAATTTCCCAAAATTTGTTTTAATTCAGTTGCAAGAGTAAAAGTATTTAGTTAAGTTCTTTACCACCTAGCCTGGAAATAGGCCTTTCATCTCGGGAATGATCCGGTTCTGAGTCAATTCTTCAAACGGAGAGGAATGTATGGCTTTTTCAAGAAGGAGTTTTCTCAGGTACGCGGCCATGTCCGCCGGTGGTGCTCTCCTTGCCGAGACCCCGTTCCTGGGAGCGCGCGCCCGGGAGCAGGCCGAGGGCGGCAAGGCTCGCTATGTGCCGACCACTTGTGAAATGTGCTTTTGGAAATGCGGCCTGATCGCCAAGGTGGTGGATGGCAAGGTCGTCAAGCTGGAGGGCAATCCTCTGCATCCCCAGAGCGTCGGCAAGCTTTGCGGCCGGGGCCAGGCCGGTCTGGGTCTGCTTTACGACCGGGACCGGCTCAAGGTGCCGATGATCCGCACCGGACGCAGGGGTGAGAATCGATACAAACAAGCGAGTTGGGACGAAGCCCTGAACTTCACGGCTGAAAAACTGCTGGCCATCAAAAAGAAATACGGCCCTGAAAGCATTGCCCTTTTTGCCCACGGCTCCCCCGGAACCTATTTCGCCAATCTGGTCAGGGCCTTGGGCTCGCCCAATATCTCCTATCCCTCTTTTTCGCAGTGCATCGGGGCGCGTAACGTCGCCTGGGAGCTGACCTATGGCCACTCCCCGGCCGACACCTGTGAACGAGTGGATCTGGCCAACAGCCGGGTGATCGTTCTCTTCGGCACTCACCTGGGCGAAAACATGCACAACTCCCAGAACCAGGAGTTTGCGGACGCAGTGGGGAAGGGGGCAAAGATCATCGTGGTGGACCCGCTCTACTCCACCGCCGCCGGCAAGGCATCACTCTGGCTGCCGATCAAGCCGGGCACCGATTTGGCCCTGCTGTTGGCCTGGACCAACATCATCATCAAGGAGGGCTTGTACGACCGGGACTACGTTGCCAAGTACACCAAAGGTTTTGAAGAGCTCAAGGAAGAGGTCGCCAGATATACGCCGGAATGGGCGGCCCGCGAAACCGACCTGCCGGTCGGGAAGATCCTCACCGCGGCTCGAGAGCTGGGCAACTATGCCCCCAATGTCATGGTCCATCCGGGCCGACACTTCTCCTGGCATGGCAACGATACCCAGCGGGGCCGGGCCATGGCCATTCTCAATGCCATTTTGGGCACCTGGGGCCGTCCCGGCGGCATTTGGCTGCCCCCCAAAGATCAGCTGAAAAAACTTCACGAAAGGCCGGCCTATCCGGAACCGGAGCAGGATTCCGTGGTCTTCGGGGATTTTCCCTTTGCCGGCGGCGAGGGATTGACCAACATGGTCCGCCGGGCAACCATCACCGGCGACCCTTACCCCATCAAGGCCTGGCTGGTGACCGGCACCAACCTGATGAAAACCATGCCCAATCACCCCGAAACCGTAAAGGCCATCGAGCAGCTCGACCTCCTGGTGTCTGTCGACGTGATGCCGACTGACACGGTGATGCTGGCCGATGTCATCCTGCCCGAGGCCACCTACCTGGAGCGGCATGACGGTCTGTGGCCCATCCGTACCAGGGAAAGCGGCGTGGCCCTGCGCCAGCCGGTCATTGAGCCGATGTACCAAACGCGTCCCGCCTGGTGGATTGGCAGCGAGCTCTGCAAGAAAACGGGCTGCGGGGAATTCGCGGTCCGGGACAATTGGGAGGGGGTTATGCGGCGCCAGGCCAAGGCCTGGGGAATCAGTTACGACGAATTGGCCGACAAGGGCTATATCTCGATTCCCGGCTCGGCAGCGCCTTACATAACGGCCGACAATCAGCCACACTTCAAGACCCCCTCCAAAAAGATCGAGCTCGGAGCTCGAAGAAGAGGATTTCGATCCCGTGCCGGTGTACAAGCCCATCGCCCAGCCGCCGGCCGGGCAGTATCGCCTGCTTTATGGCCGCAGCCCGGTCCATACCTTCACCCGGACCGTCAACAACCAATGGCTCTGGGAACTGTTCAAGGAAAATCAGGTCTGGCTCAATCGTCAGGAAGCGGCCCGGCTCGGCCTGGCCGACAACCAGCGGGTCCGCCTGGTAAACCAGGACGGCGTCAAGAGCAGGCCGGTCAAGGTCAAGGTGACCGAGCGAATTCGGCCCGACTGCGTCTATATGGTTCACGGCTTCGGCCAGAATTCGCGAGGAATGAGCCGCGCCTACCATCGCGGCGCCGACGATCAGCAACTTATCACCAAGTACGAAGTCGATCCCATCTGCGGCGTGACCGGCATGCGGGTCAACTTTGTCAAGGTCCTCAAGGAGGCCTGATATGCCCAAATACGCCATGGTCATCGACCAGTCTCGCTGCGTCGGCTGCATGGCCTGCGTAGTGGCTTGCAAACGTGAAAATGACGTGCCGCCCGAACAGTTCCGAACCAGGGTTCTTGAGATGGTGAGCGGTCAGTTCCCCGAGCTGAGGACCGAGCTGCGGCCGGAACTCTGCAATCACTGCGACAATGCGCCCTGCGTGATGGTCTGTCCCACCGGGGCCTCCCATAAAGAGAGTGACGGCACCGTCCAGATCGATCGGCAAAAATGCGTGGGCTGCAAGGCCTGCATTGCCGCTTGTCCTTACGATGCCCGCTGCATCAACGAGGAGCACGGTTACGCCGATAAGTGCTCGTTCTGTCAGCACCGGGTGCGGGAAGGACTGCTGCCGGCCTGCGCCGCCACCTGCGTGGGCGGTTCTCGGATTTTCGGCGATCTTGAAGATCCGAAAAGCGAGGTGAGCCTGCTGCTCAAGGAGAAGAACTATCGGGTCCTGAAGGCCGCGGCCGGTACCGCCCCCAACGTCTATTACATCAACCAGTTTCCGCGGGTCAGTTAAGGAGGTTAAATCATGGAATTTACCATTACCGGCGCCAATGCCATGACCTATCCAAGCCTGCACATCTGGGACTGGCGGGTGGCCATCTATCTGTTCCTAGGGGGGCTCGCCGGCGGCATGATGAGCATGAGTGCCATCGCCAACCTTCGCCCCGGCAAAGTATTGCCGAGGGACCAGCCCTGCTGCTGGCGGATCCCCTTTCTGGCCCCGATTCTGCTGTCGGTGGGCATGCTTTTTCTCTTCCTCGATCTGGAGTTGAAGAGCCACATTTTCTGGTTCTACCGCACCTTCGAGGTCAGCTCACCCATGAGCTGGGGGTCTTGGATCCTGGTGCTGATTTACCCTCCGATGCTGCTCTACGCCCTGGCGGCCGTGCCCGATGACATCAAGGAACGCATGCAGCCCGGGCTGACCAAGCGCTGGGCCGACCGCATGCGGCCTCATTTGCTTCTCCTGGCCCGGGTCAACTTTGTCGCCGGCATTCTGCTGACCATCTACACCGGTATTCTGCTCAGCACCTTCGTGGCCCGGCCCCTGTGGAACTCGGCCATCCTGCCGGTGCTGTTCCTGATCTCGGGGATGTCCACCGGGGCTGCCTTTCTGATCATCATGGCCCACAAGAAGGAGGTGAAGCTGTTCTTCACCAAGGTGGATATCTGGCTGATCTTTGGAGAGATTGCCGTTCTGCTGCTGTTCTTCTACGGCCAGTATGTTTCGGATGCGGCGCACCGTGCAGCGATCATGCCTTTTTTCAATACATGAAAAAGAAGATTTCGTTTTACTCTCTGGCACCAAAGTTCGCGAAATGCTGGGAA
>JARRJE010000316.1:0-4570 GCA_037379765.1 Deltaproteobacteria bacterium | reverse complement strand
GTTCGACCAGTGGCAGCGGCTGGCCAGCGGCCGGGCCGAGATCGTCATCGGGGCCCGCTCGGCCGTATTCGCCCCCCTGCGGAGTCCGGGACTCATCATCGTCGACGAGGAGCATGACGGCGCGTACAAGCAGGAGGACGGGCTCCGTTACCAGGCCCGCGACTTGGCAGTGCTCAGGGCCAGCCTTCAAGGGGCCGCGGTCCTGCTCGGCTCGGCAACGCCTGCCATCGCCAGCTTCCATCACGCCCGGACCGGCAAATACCGACTGCTCTCCCTGAAAGCGCGGATCGAAAACCGGCCTCTGCCCGAGGTGGAGGTCATCGACCTGCGGCGGATGAAAACCGTTTCCGGACGGCCGCCACTGTTCTCCCGGGAATTGGCGTCTGCACTCCGGGCCAATTTGGCCGCCGGTGACCAGAGCCTCCTCTTTCTCAACCGCCGCGGCTTTGCAAGCCTTCTGCTCTGCCGCCAGTGCGGCCAGCCCTTACAATGCCGGCATTGCCAGGTGAGCCTCACTCTCCACCAGGGCCGGCAGGAGCTGCTCTGCCATTACTGCGGGTATGCCCAGAAAAGCGCGGCTCTCTGCAGCAACTGCCGGGCCACTGATTTCCTGGCGATCGGGTTCGGCACCGAGCGGGTGGAAGCCGAGTTGAACCGCCTCTTCCCCCGAGCCCGCATCGCCCGGCTCGACCGGGACACCTCCGCCGATCGGAAGAAATACCTCCGGATCCTCCAAGCGGTCCGGGAGCGGGAAATCGACATTTTGGTGGGCACCCAGATGATCGCCAAGGGGCTCCACTTCCCCCACGTCACCCTGGTGGGTGTGGTCTGGGCCGATGCCGGGCTGGGGTTGCCTGACTTCAAGGCCGGTGAGCGCACCTACCAGCTTCTCGCCCAGGTCACCGGCCGCACCGGCCGGGGCGACAAGCTCGGCCGGGTCCTCATCCAGACTCACCAGCCGGACCATTACGCCATTGTCACCGCCCGCCATCATGATTATGGTTCTTTCTTTGAGAGGGAGTTGTCACTTCGGCATGCCCTCGCTTATCCACCCTTTTCCCGGCTGATCAATCTGCGCCTGGAGGGTGAAAAAGAGTCGGAGGTCCAGACCGCCGCCGGCGAGCTGGCCGCGGCCGCCAAACGTCTGAGCGACGGCCGGCAGCTGGAAATACTCGGGCCGGCACCCGCGCCTCTTTCCAGGTTGCGCGGCCGCTATCGCTGGCAACTCCTGCTCAAAGGTGCCGAGCTCAACTCTCTGCATCGACTCTGCAGCAAGCTTCTGGAGCAGCCGCCAGCCGCCGTCCGGAAAAAGGCTGTCAAATTGACGGTGGACGTCGATCCTGACAATATGCTATAGTCGGAGCCTCCGGCCCGACCGTCATCAAGAATGCAAGGAAGACCCATGGCCCTGCGCGAGATCATCACCTACCCTAACCCCATCTTGAGGCAGAAAGCGGAGCCGGTGACCGCCTTCGATGCGGAGCTCGAAAACCTGCTTGCGGACATGGCCGAAACCATGTACGCAGCGCCCGGCGTCGGCCTGGCTGCCAACCAGATCGGCCTCCCTCTTCAGATCTTGGTAATCGACATTACCCCCAAAGACGCGGAAAAGGAGCTCATCGAACTCATCAATCCACAGATCCTGCCGGTGGGAGAAGAAACCGACATCGACGATGAGGGCTGCCTCAGCGTCCCGGAATACAGCGCCAAAGTCAAACGGTACCGGCGCCTCAAAGTCACCGCCTGCGACCGGAGCGGCGCCTCTCGGGAATTCGAGGCCGAAGGTTTTTTGGCCCGAGTGCTCCAGCACGAGGTCGATCACTTGCAGGGGCGGCTTTTCATCGATCACTTGAGCGCCCTCAAGCGCTCCCTCTATAAGAAAAAACGCAAGAAACAGCTGCAGCAGGAAGAGCAGGCCGCCTGAACCCATGGCCCGTCCCTACCGCATCATCTTCATGGGTACGCCCCGGTTCGCGGTACCCACTCTCGAGGCGCTTCTCGCCTCCGACGAAGAGGTGGTGGCGGTGGTGACGCAACCGGACCGCCCCAAGGGCCGGGGCCGCAAACTTACCCCGCCGCCGGTGAAAGAGCTCGCCCTGGCGGCCGGCCTCCCCGTTCTCCAGCCGGCCAAAATCCGAACCGAGGAGTTCCTGTCCGAAATCCGCGCCTTTGCGCCCGACCTGATCGCAGTCACCGCTTATGGCCGTATCCTGCCAGGGCCCCTTCTCCGATTGCCGCCTTTGGGAACCATCAATGTCCATGCCTCGCTGCTGCCCAAGTACCGAGGGGCCGCCCCCGTGCAGTGGGCGATCATCCGGGGCGAGACCGAAACCGGGGTCACCATCATGCAGATGGACGAGGGGCTCGATACCGGCGACATCCTGCTTGCCGACGCCATTCCCATCGCGCCGGAAGATACGGCCGGCACTCTGGCCCCGAAACTGGCCGCTCTCGGCGGCGAACTGCTGGTCAAGGCCCTCGGACTCCTTCACCAGGGCCGGCTTTCCCCCACCACCCAGGACGACGCCCAGGCCACTCTGGCCCCGCCTCTCACCAAGGAAGAGGGACATATCGACTGGCAGCGGCCCGCTGGTGACATAGCCAACCTGATCCGTGGCCTGGACCCTTGGCCCACCGCTTTTACCCAGCTCGACGGCAAGCGGCTGCGGCTTTTTGCACCCGCCGTGATCAAGGACGGCCCGACAGCAGAGCCGGGCACTCTCAGCCGCGCCGACGACGAAGGTTTATTGATCGCTGCCAGCCGCGATGCCCTGCTGGTGAAGGAGGTACAGCTCGAAGGCTCGAAACGGCTGCCGGTCTCTTCTTTTCTCCGCGGCCGTCCCCTCGCCCCCGGACTGAAATTCGGCTAAATTGAACTATGGGCCAAAGAATCCTCGACAATCTCGCAAAAACCTTCAGGTCACGGCGGGCGGGAACGCGAAAACAACAAGTTGCAAACCATGGCCCGTCGGCGGAGCGGCTTTTTGCGAGGCCGACAATCCTTTTTCTGCTGTCGGGCGTTCTCTTGTTCTGCGCTCTCCTCTTTCTTTTCCTGGAACATCATACCGTTGTTCGGATGCTTGCCCAAGCCAAGGCCCTGCTGCATGACAGCGACCGGCTCTTCGGGATCAGCAGCCTCTTTGGCAAAGCGGTCCAAGCCCGGCTGGCTCACACCAGTGGCTATCGCCGTTTCAACCACCTGGTGGCCAAGGGCGATTTCGTCATCCCCTTTCTTCTTTTCCTGCTGCCCGGCTTCCCCAAAGACAGCCTTTCCTATCTCCTGGGTTTGAGCCGCATGCCCTGGCGGGTTTTCCTTTTTATCGCCGCCATCGGCCGCATCCCTGGCACCCTGATGCTTTCCCTCCAAGGGGCTCAAGTTTTTGAACGGGATTTCTTCACCCTTTTCCTGCTTCTTGTCGGCTCCCTGCTTTTCTTCCTCCCCTTTTACCTGAACCGGCATCGGCTCGTCGCCTGGCTCGAGAGACTGGGCCGGCGACGGCAGGGTTCTGAGGTCATCACTACTTCTTCCTTTAGCGGCCCTGATGATAGGCTCTGATTCCGAAACCGTCGCTTATCTCGATTGCTTTTCCGGCATCAGCGGCGACATGCTGCTCGGCGTCGAGCAAGGCGCCGAGCAGCATGTCGCCGCTGATGCCGGAAAAGCAATCGAGATAAGCGACGGTTTCGGAATCAGAGCCTATCATCAGGGCCGCTAAAGGAGATGCGGCAGGGGGCGCTTCAGGGGACGAAAGTCGACATCGCGGTAGGTGCGAACCAGCCGCAGCGTTCCTGGCGGGAAATCCGAGCCCTGCTTGCGGCAAGCGATTTAGCCCCTGGTACCCGAAAGAAGGCCCTGAGAGTCTTCGGCATGTTGGCCGCTGCCGAGGGAAAGGTGCACGGCTGCCCTCCCGATGAGGTGCATTTCCACGAAGTGGGCGGGGTGGACGCCATCATCGATATCGTGGGAGGGGCCATCGGTCTGGAATACTTCGGAGTGGAGAAGGTGGTCAGCTCGGCGCTCCCCCTGCCGCGCGGCTGGGTGGACAGCGCCCACGGCCCCTTACCGATGCCTGCCCCGGCAGTGTGCGAGCTGCTGCAAGGGGTGCCGGTCCATGGCGAAGAGGTCGCGCTTGAACTGGTTACCCCCACCGGGGCCGCGCTGGCCAAGGGCCTGAGCGAGCGGTTCGGATCGTTCCCGGCGATGATTATCGAGAAGGTGGGTTACGGCGCCGGCAGCCATGAGCTGCCAGGGGGGCGGCCCAATCTGCTGCGGCTGGTGCTCGGGAAACAGAGAGCCATGGAGGAGGCCCAGGAGGTGGAGGTGATCGAGACCCACCTCGACGACTGGTCGCCGGAAGGGTATCCCTACCTGAGCGAAGTCCTTTTTGAACAGGGGGCTCTTGACGTGGCGGCCATCCCGCTTCAGATGAAAAAGGGCCGACCCGGACTTCTCATACGGGTGGTGGCCCCGCCGGCCGCCGCCTGGGAGCTCAAGCGCTGCCTGCTTTCCGAGACCACGGCCATCGGCCTGCGCGTTCGAAGGGAACAGCGCTGGACCCTGCCCCGGGAA
>JARRJE010000315.1:0-3295 GCA_037379765.1 Deltaproteobacteria bacterium | reverse complement strand
GCTGCCACAGCTCGATCTGGGCCAGCACCTGGTTGGTGAAGGAATTGCTCATCACAAAGCTCGGATGCCCCGTGGCGCAGCCCAGATTCACCAGCCGCCCTTCGGCCAGGACGATCAGCCGCTTGCCATCCGGGAAGATCACGTGATCCACCTGGGGCTTGATGTTCTCCCAGGGCAGATCCCGAAGGCCGGCGATGTCGATCTCGGAGTCAAAGTGGCCGATGTTGCAGACGATGGCCTCATCCTTCATCTGATCCATGTGGGCCCGGGTGATCACCCCCACGTTGCCGGTGCAGGTGACGAAGATGTCCCCTTCCGGCGCCGCCTCGTCCATGGTCACCACTCGGAACCCCTCCATGGCCGCTTGGAGCGCGCAGATGGGGTCGATCTCCGTCACTCGGACCGTGGCCCCCATGCCCCTAAGCGCCTGGGCGCACCCCTTGCCCACGTCACCGTAGCCGCACACCACGCAGACCTTGCCCGCGATCATCACGTCGGTGGCCCGCTTGATGCCGTCGATCAACGACTCCCTGCAGCCGTACAGATTGTCGAATTTGCTCTTGGTCACCGAGTCATTGACGTTGATGGCAGGAGCAAGCAGCGTCCCCTTGTTCATCATCTCGTAGAGACGATGAACCCCGGTGGTGGTCTCCTCGGTGATGCCCCGCACATTCTCTAACAGCTCCGGGTGCTTGGTGTGCATGACCAAAGTGAGATCGCCGCCGTCATCGAGGATCATGTTGGGCCGCCAGCCGTCGGGCCCGAAGATGGTCTGATCGATGCACCACCAGAACTCCTCTTCCGTCTCCCCCTTCCAGGCGAAGGTGGGGATGCCGGCCGCGGCCATGGCCGCGGCGGCGTGGTCCTGGGTGGAGAAGATGTTGCACGAGCTCCAGCGCACCTCGGCGCCCAAGGCCACCAGGGTCTCCATCAGCACCGCGGTCTGGATGGTCATGTGCAGGCAGCCGGCGATCCGCGCGCCTTTGAGCGGTTGCTTCCCGGCGTACTCTTCCCGCAAGGCCATCAGCCCCGGCATTTCGGTTTCGGCAATGGCCACCTCCTTGCGGCCCCATTCGGCCAGACTCAAATCGGCGACCTTGTAGTCAGTCTTGATCATTCAGTTTTCCTCCCGGATACACCCTTTGACCCCCGAAGCCTCTCGCAGAGCCTCCGCCTTGTCGGTCTTCTCCCAGGTGAACTCCGCCCGCTCCCGGCCGAAGTGCCCGTAGGCCGCGGTCTTGCGGTAGATAGGCCGCAACAGGTCCAGATGCTGGATGATCGCTTTGGGCCGCAGGTCGAAATGCTCCAGAATCAGCTGCTTGATCTTCTCCTCGCTGATTTTGCCCGTGCCGTTGGTGGTCACGTTGACGGACACCGGCTGGGAGATGCCAATGGCATAGGCCACCTGCACCTCGCACTCCTCGGCCAGTCCAGCAGCCACGATGTTCTTGGCCACGTATCTTCCCATGTACGAGGAGGAGCGATCCACCTTGGACGGGTCTTTGCCCGAAAACGCCCCGCCCCCGTGCGCTCCCTTGCCGCCGTAAGTATCAACGATGATCTTGCGCCCGGTCACCCCGCAGTCCCCTACCGGACCCCCGATCACGAACCGGCCGGTGGGGTTGATGAAGTATTTGGTGTCCTTGTCCACCATGTGGGCCGGGATGATCGGCTTGATGATCTCCTCCATCACCCCTTCTTTCAGATCCTCGTAATCCACCTCCGGGCTGTGCTGGGTGGAAAGAACCACCGCCTCCACCCGCTTGGGCTTGCTGTGCTCATATTCGATGGTCACCTGGCTCTTGGCGTCCGGCCGCAGCCAGGGCAACCGCCCTGATTTGCGCACTTCCGCCTGCCGCTTCATCAGCCGGTGGGAGTACGTGATGGGCATGGGCATCAGCACCCGGGTCTCGGCCGAGGCGTAGCCGAACATCAGCCCCTGGTCGCCCGCTCCCTGGTCGAGGTCAAGCCCGCTGCCCTCGTTTACCCCTTGGGCGATGTCGGACGACTGCTTGTCGATGCTGGTGAGCACTGCGCAGGACTGATAGTCAAAGCCCATTTCCGAAGAGTTGTAGCCGATCTCCCGGACCATATCCCGCACCACCTGCGGCATGTCCACCCAGGCACTGGTGGTGATTTCGCCGGCGATAAGCACTATGCCGGTGGTCACCAAAGTCTCGCAAGCCACCCGAGCCATTCTGTCCTGTTCCAGGATGGCATCGAGAATGGCGTCCGAGATCTGGTCCGCCACCTTGTCCGGGTGGCCCTCTGAAACCGATTCCGATGTGAACATATAATTCGACATATTTTTCCTTCCTTATCAAGAATGACAACCGGAATGCTTTCGAAAAACAGGATCGCTTGGGACAAACCACTAATTTCGCGAAGCCACTATAGGATATCGGAAATCAAATGAAAAGAAAAATGAATGGTACAGGAATCATTGAAATTCCAGTTCCTTGGCCTTTATCGCCTGGACTAACCCCTCATTGACTGGTACTGGAATTTCCAGGCGGTGGGCCTCAGCCACAACCGCGCCGTTGATGGCATCGATCTCAGTAGGTCGCTGTCGACGGACGTCCTGGAGCATGGACGAGATATTGTCCGCCGTGGCCCGGCAAACGGAAAGGGCCGCTCCCACCGGATCGTCTCCCACTTCAATCCCCAAGGCCCGCGCCACGGCGGCGGCCTCCAGAACTGCCCGGGTCAGTTGCTCTTTTAATTGAGGATCTTGCGCCAACCTCCCATTCGGGCAGTTGTAGAGGGCGGTGAGGGCGTTGATTCCGGCATTGACCAGGAGCTTGTGCCAGATCGCTTCTGCAATGTCCTCATCGAGGGTCGCCGGGATGCCGGCATCGGTGAAAGCCTCGGCGACACGGAAAGCGCGCTCCCGTGTCAGGGGGCCGGGCGGATCGAGAAAGCCCAGGAGGGTCGCCCCTCGGCCGCCGTACCGAATCCGGCCGGGAGCGATCAGCGTCGCACCTTGCGAGGTCACCGCCGCTGCCCGGCGATCGGCAGGAACCAACCGCTTCAGCGGTTCCAGATGCCCGATGCCGTTCTGGAAAGCAATCAAAAGGGAGGCAGGGGAAAGAAAAGGGGCAATAACTGCTAGGCTTGAAGACGCTCCCCCCGATTTCACGCAGAAAAGGATGAGTTCGGCGGTGGCAATCGCCGCCGGCTCGGCCGTGGCCCGAACCGGAATTCGTTCTTGCCGACCGTTTTCTTCCAACAAAAGGCCACGGGCCGCCAGGAAGGCGGCCCGTGGCCAATCGTGATCCAGCAGCCAGACCTCGTG
>JARRJE010000314.1:0-3307 GCA_037379765.1 Deltaproteobacteria bacterium | reverse complement strand
GTTGAAGATTACTATCAGGTGTCGGCATTCGATAAGATTTGTTCCCCATTCCACTGGGATCATTATCCATCCCGTGTGGTCGACAATACGGAACGGATCCTCGACATCCTCGACCGGTTCGGCATCAGGGCCACATTTTTCGTCCTCGGTTGGACCGCCCGTAAATTTCCGGAATTGATAATGAAGATCAATGAAAAGGGACATGATATCGGTTGCCACAGCTACTACCATCGATTGGTCTATACCTTGTCGCCGGATGAATTCAAGGAGGATAGCCGCCAAGCCAAGGACGTTTTGGAGCAGATCATTGGCCGGGCAGTTCGGGGTTACCGGGCACCTAGTTATTCTATAACAAGGTGTTGTGATTGGGTGTTTGATATTCTGGAGGAGTTAGGCTTTGAATTCGACTCCAGCATTTTCCCCATCTATCACGATAGGTACGGCGATCCTGGTGCTCCGCGGTTCCGATTTCAAATCCCGGGACATCGATTGATAGAATATCCAATATCAACATTCTCATTGTTCGGCCAGAAAATTCCTATTGCAGGGGGAGGCTATTTTCGCCTGCTGCCATATTTTTTAACCAGTAAAGCGTTAACGAAAATAAACCTGAAAGAAAGACAGCCCTTCGTCTTTTATATCCATCCGTGGGAGATTGATCCGAAGCAGCCGAAAATGAAAGGCGTCTCGACAATGGCAAAATTCCGCCATTACATCAACCTTGAAAAGACCACTGATCGGCTGACCAGACTACTCCAAGATTTTCAATTTGCCCCCATTTCGCCTTAAAAATGGGGAGAAGTGGCGGTAGAGGAGAAAGGCCGGAGATGAGCACTACAGGGATAATGCCTAGGATCCGTTTGCAAGATGGCATATTGCTGACCATCCTGGTGGGCGCTTTTCTCTTGGTTTATTCCCCGGTTGTTAAAGCACTCGTAAGTGCTTGGGCCGACTCGGATCAATATTCCCACGGTTTTTTGATCGGGCCGATAGGGGCATATATAATTTATTCTAAAAGAAAAAGACTAGAGAATACTCCTGTTTGTCCTTCCCAATGGGGACTGTTTCTTGTCACCCTCTCATTGCTTGTTTATGCTTTTTCCTTTTATGCAGATATCAGAACGTTATCCGCTTATTCAATAATTCCATTGATAGCAGGAATTATTCTGTATCTATGGGGACTCCAGTTGCTGAAGGAAATGTCTTTCCCGCTGTTTATTCTTATTTTTATGATTCCCTTCCCATCCCAGCTTTATTCTGAAATGACCATCCCATTGCAATTATTCGTTACGAAAGTGAGCGTATGGATGGCCTATCTGTTTGGCGTTCCTGTTTACCGCGAAGGAAATATTATCAATCTCCCGGCGGCAAGATTTCAAGTGGTACAGACCTGCAGCGGTTTGCGTTCAGTAATTTCGCTTCTCACGGTAGGTGCTGTTTTGAGCTACTTTTTCCTCCATTCGAAGTATACCAGGGTGATTCTTTTTTTGAGCGCTATTCCTGTGGCTATCCTGGTAAATATCATTCGCGTCACTGTGCTCGTGCTCATTTTTTACTACTTGGGTTATGACTTGTCGGCTGGAGAGTCTCATACCATTTTGGGCCTGGGCGTTTTTCTGATAGCCATGGCATCGTTGGTCATCATCCAGAGGTTATTGTCGCAATGGGACAGGTCAGCAGGGGTAGAATCCTGATTCTTTTCGTTCTTCTGCTGGGCACCGGCGTTTTTATTTCGCAAAAGCCAATCCTGAAAACTCCGGGGAAGAGCCTGAAATTATGCAATATTCTTTGGAATATCAAAGGGTGGCCGCTTTTGCAGAGGGTCCCTTTAAACACCAAGGTTATCAATGCGCTCCGCCTGGATGATTATCTCAACAGGATTTATTCAAATGGCCGGGATAATGTCTTCCTCTATATCGGTTACTACGGTTCCCTTCGAAAAATCGGTGCGGCCCACGATCCACTTGTCTGTTTTCCAGGGCAGGGTTGGACGCTATCGGATATCCACACGGGGAGCTTAATTCTGGAAGGGGTGGGGCAGACTATTTCCTATTCGGCGATGATTGCGCAGGAGGGAGAGCGAAGGGAGTTGGTTTTGTATTGGTTCCAATCCTATGACCGGACCAACCCGGGAACTTTTTCTCAGAAAATTACATCTCTGTGGCAGAAAATGACTACGGGGAGTGAGGATACTGCCTTTATTCGGCTGAGCACACCGATAGCCGGCAATTCCAGGTTAGCAGCCCAGGAAGTTCTGAATAACTTTATCAGAAACTTCTACCCGGAATTCCTGGACTTTATCAAAAGCGCCTAATTGCTTCAAAGTTCTTTTCGGAGCATGGGTTTACCATGGGACTATACGTCGTATTTTTCGGATCGCTGCTCATACTTTTTTACGTGTATGCCGGCTACCCCTTGCTGGTCGTTGTGCTGGGCCGACTCAGAAACAGGGGCGTGAAAAAGGGAGCCTTTGCGCCTACCGTAACGATCCTTATCGCTGCCCGTAATGAAAGGGCCAGCATCAGGAAGACGTTGACGAATCTGCTCGCTGCCGACTATCCCCAGTACTTAATCGAGATCATTGTGATTTCGGACGGATCGACCGACGGAACCGATGAGATCGTGCAGGAATTTGCTCCGAGAGGCGTGCGTCTGATCAGGCAGGAGCCGCGGGCCGGGAAAACAGCGGCCCTCAATCTCGCAGCCCCGCAAGCAAAAGGGGAAATCCTCGTTTTTGCCGATGCCAACTCTGAGTATGCGCCGGAGGCATTGGCCGAATTGATGGCGAATTTCAAGGATCCTGCCGTCGGCTATGTCACCGGAAAAATGATCTACGCTGACCCGGAGGGCACCACGATCGGAGATGGCTGCTCGGCCTTCATGAAGTATGAGAATTTTCTTCGGCTGTATGAGACCAAAGTCGGCTCGATCTTCGGGGTAGACGGAGGCATCGACGCCGTCAGGAGGGCTCTGTTCCATTCCATGAAGGCCGATCAGCTGCCGGATTTCGTTCTGCCCCTGCACGTGGTAGAGCAAGGATTTCGGGTGATTTATGAACCCAAGGCCATCCTGCGGGAGACCACCTTGCAAAATACAGAAGATGAATACCGGATGCGCGTGCGAGTTGCTTTAAGGGCATTGTGGGCCATCAGGGACATGCGCCGTCTGCTCAACCCGTTTCGTTTCGGCCTTTTTTCGTTGCAGTTCTGGTCGCACAAGGTCCTTCGCTATCTGGCCTTTTTCTTCCTGCCGCTTGCCTATGGTGCGAATCTAGCACTTTTAGGCAAGGATGACTTTTACACTTTCG
>JARRJE010000313.1:0-3338 GCA_037379765.1 Deltaproteobacteria bacterium | reverse complement strand
TTGACAACTAACTAACCATCATTCCCGATTCTTACTATTTCCCGCCAATTCCCTCTCCCTCAGGGAGAGGGTCAGGGTGAGGGTGGTCAACACGCCGTCCATATTTTCCAACACTTCGTTATTCCAGAAACGCAGGATCTCATATCCTTTTTTCTGCAGGAAACATTCACGTCGGTGATCATAGTCAACCCGCTCTGAATGTTGACCGCCATCGATTTCAACCACAAAGCGTGCTGCCATGCAGACAAAGTCCGCAATATAAGGACCGATGGGGACCTGCCTGCGAAATTTGTAGCCGTCGAGCCTCCGGTTGCGCATTCTGAACCAAAATGCCTTTTCCGCTTCGGTCTGGTTCCGGCGCAACTCCCTTGCCCTGTCGCTGCCCTGCACGTCCTTCACCCTCACCCCAGCCCTCTCCCTCAGGGAGATGGAGTTACCGAAAGCCAGGCCGCTCCGTCAGGTTCGACTATCTTCCCTTTCACAAACCATCAATCCCGATTCTTTCTTTTTCCCGCCAGTTCCCTCTCCCTCAGGGAGAGGGTCAGGGTGAGGGTGGTCCTTGGTCACTCAAACTGACTCTTGAAAGCCCGAAGCTCTTTGCGCAGGGCTGCGACCTCATCTTTCAAGGCCGCAACCCCTTCCTCCAGGGCCTTGATGCGGTCCGCCGCGCCGGATGCAGGAGCTAACGCCCCTTCGCCCTTCGCCTCCTCGGCGGCGGTATCGGGTTCCCCGCCCAGCAGGTGGGCATAACGATGCTCCTTGCGGCCGGGCTGCCGCTCCAGTTTCTTTACCATCTCCATATCGGCAAGGCTCTCCAGGGTTTCCTCCACCTCCTCCAGATCGGCAAAGCCATACAGCCGTTCGCTGCGACCGCGCAACTCTCCCACGGTCTGCGGGCCCCGCAGCAGAAGGAGGCAGAGAACCGCCTTCTCCCTGGCCACCAGCTTGGCATTGGCGCTGAAACCCTCGCCATATTTCGGCACCCGGCCTGCACCGCTCTGCCAGACGAGTTGCCTTCCCTTCAATTCGTCGAGCGCCCTGCTCGCCGTATCCTCGTCATACTCGACCACGGGCTCACGGTTGCTCTTCTGGTTGCAACCATTCACCAGCGCATTAAGGGAAAGAGGATAATAATCGGGGGTAGCCATCTCCTTTTCCATAAGACACCCCAGAACCCGGACCGCCGGGCCGCTTAGATCCATGACCATTGCGCTCTCCTTGCCGCAGAATTCCTTGCCTTGAGGTCATACTAGCTGTTCGCTGGCTCCTTGCCAAGAGACCGGCGAGACGGCTCCCCCGCCTTTTTTATTGATTTTCCAGCGCATGCGTCCGGCACCGGGATGCGGGTGCAGAATCAGGGACATTAAAAGCGACCCGCCGACTTGAAATAGGAATATTCTCAAACTACGGCAGATTGTAATCGGAAAATCCATTTTGACAAATCGAAATCATCTCTATACCATCAATCAATCCAGTCGAGTTATTTTTTCAAACATTTATCCATTTTTCGGCCAATTGGTGGCTAAGAGGGAAATCGACCCGGCGGGGCCCGGAACAGGGTTGAAGAATCAACCTCCTTTTTAAAAAGCTCTGCATTCCTTCTCCCCAGTTACGAGCCAAGGGGCTCTGCTGAGGGCACCGATGCTCGCAACGCCCGCAGGTACAGCAACCGGGTGGAGGTTCGATCCTTCCCTTCAGCCTGAATCGATGAAGTCTGTGGGGATCTCCTGCTTTTTACGGCAGGGCTTTCCAAGCGGCCAATCCTACCAATCCGGTAAACCAAGTCAAGGAGGATGAGATGAGCGACGAATACAGAAGCATGTGGGCAACGCTGGGCTTGGATCTGGCAGCCCATGATGCGCTGATGGCGGCTCTCGGCCAGGGATACCAGGATATCTACCTGGCGCAGAAAAACCGGCCCGAAGGCATGGGATATTTCGATTTCGTCATGAGCGAGGTCCACGGCCTCCGCGTCAAGGAACTCTTGGATGATAAGGCGGCCGGCCGCAAGGTCATCGGGTGCTTCTGTGTGTTCGTGCCTGAAGAGATCGTCCGGGCAGTAGACGCGACTCTGGTCGGACTTTGCACGGGTGCTGATTTTGCCACTGAAGAGGTGGAAAAGTACCTGCCCCGCAATACCTGCTCTCTGATCAAGTCGGCCTTCGGATTCAAGCTGGGCAAGGTCTGCCCCTATATCGAATCGGCGGACATGATCGTGGGTGAAAACACCTGCGACGGCAAGAAGAAATCGTATGAGATCCTCAGTGACCTGGTGCCCAATCTTTATGTCATGGATTTGCCCCAGATGAAGTCCGAGGAGGGGCGAGCCCTCCTGAAGGCCGAATACCAGAGATTCAAGGAAGCGGTCGAAAGCCTTACCGGCGTTGCCATCGATGCGGAACGACTCAAAAAGGGGATCGAGGTGGTCAACAACAAGCGAAAGGCCATGCACCGGTTGTCCGGCCTGCGCATGGCCGATCCGGCCCCGATCTCTGGCCTGGATGCGCTCCTGGCCAACCAGATCTTTTTCTATGATGATCCGGTCCGCTTTACGAATTCCGTGAACAAAATCTGTGATGAGATTGAACAGAGAATCGAAAAAAGAGAGGGGGTTTTCCCCGAAGGCACACCGCGAATCCTGCTTTCCGGGTGTCCCATGGCCGTGCCCAACTGGAAGGTGCCCTGGATCATTGAGACATCCGGTGCAGTAATCGTGGGGGAGGAATCCTGTGTCGGAGAGCGGGGGACCCGCAACCTGACCGACGATTCCGGCGACACGGTGGAAGAACTCATGGAGGCCATCGTGGATCGTTATTTCCAGGTGGACTGCGCCATCTTTACGCCAAACCCCGACCGGCTCGGCCATGTCGAGGAGATGGTCGAAAGGACCGGGGCCGACGGAGTCATCCACTACGGCCTCCAGTTCTGTCAGCCCTATATCACCGAGTCCATGCCTGTGGAAAGGGCACTGGAGGAAAAGGACATCCCCGTGCTCCGCATCGAGACCGATTACAGCATGGAAGATATGGGGCAGCTCAAGACCAGAATCGAGGCCTTCATCGAGCAGATCAAATGATCGCGGAAAGGCGAAGAACGCCTTTCCGCGAGAGTGTTCAGTTTTAAGTTTTCAGTTTTAAGTGAAAATCTTAGGACCGGACCGAAACGTCGATGCATTCGCGTTGTTGCGATGCGTCGGACAGAGAAACATGAAAGATGGATATGAGACTCGCCGGCATCGACATCGGCTCGCGCACCATCGAGCTGGTTATCCTGGAAGAAGGGGAAATTCTCACGAAAGCTCAGACGGACTCCGGTTTCGACCCCAGGGACCGGGCCCG
>JARRJE010000312.1:0-6114 GCA_037379765.1 Deltaproteobacteria bacterium | reverse complement strand
TTATAAAATTGCATTTCCCCTTTGACTTTTTTGCCACTTTTCCCTTCGGGCGATCTCCTTCATATGGTCAAGAAAAAAGAAAGTCCGGCCTCCACCCCGGCTCCGAAAAAGAAATCCGCACTGAAGACCAGGGGGCGGCAGCCCAAGGCCCCGAACAAGAAGCCGGCTGAAATCGGGGTCGTGCCGGTGGTGGGCATCGGCGCCTCGGCCGGAGGGCTCGATGCCTTGAGCAAATTCTTCCAGGCCATGCCCGCCGACTCCGGCAATGCCTTCGTGGTGGTCCAGCACCTCGATCCCCACCACAAAAGCCTGATGGCCGATCTTCTGGCCAAGCACACCGCCATGGAGGTGGTGCAGGCGGAGAGCAGCATGGCGGTCGAGCCGAACCACGTTTACGTCATCGCGCCCAACACCTATCTCACCCTGGCCGACGGCGAGCTGCGGGTGAGCGAGCCGATCACCGTGCGGGGCATGCGCATGCCCATCGACTACTTCTTCCGCTCCCTGGGCGAGGCCCGGCAGGAAAAGGCCATCTGCATCGTGCTTTCCGGCACCGCCACCGACGGCACCCTGGGACTGCGGGCCGTGAAATCGCACGGCGGCCTGGCCCTGGTCCAGGACCCCACCACCGCCACCCACGACGGCATGCCCGTCAGCGCCATTTCCACCGGCATGGTGGACCTGGTGCTGCCGGTGGAAGAGATGCCGGAAGCGATCGTCAAATACGTGCAGCATCCCTTTATCCGGAATGCGGCCAAGGCGACACCCATTCCGGAGCACGCCCAAACCGACCTGCAGTCCATTTTCTCCCTGCTGCGCGCCCGGGCCGGCCACGATTTCAAATGGTACAAGAAAACCACCCTGGTCCGCCGCATCCAGCGGCGGATCGGCCTCCACCACTTCGACACCTATGGCCAGTATACCAGTTACCTGCGCGACCATCCCCAGGAGGTCAACCAGCTCTTCAAGGACCTGCTGATCAGCGTCACCGACTGGTTCCGCGATCCCCAGGCATGGGAAGACCTCAAGGGCCACGCCCTGCCCCAGCTCTTCGAGCGGCAGGGGCAGTCGTCCCATCCCTTGCGGGTGTGGGTCCCGGGCTGCGCCACCGGCGAGGAAGCCTTTTCCCTGGCCATCCTGCTCAACGAAGAGGCCGAGGAGCGGCAGGAGTCCCCCGACTTTCTCATCTTTGCCACCGACGTCAACCGCGACTCCCTGGAGCTCGCCAGAAACGGCGTCTATCCGGATGCCATCGCCGATCAGATCTCCCCGGAACGACTGGCGCGGTATTTCAGATCTCCCCGGAACGACTGGCGCGGTATTTCCTCAGGGAGGGCCAATTTTTCACGGTGAAAAAAGCGCTTCGGGAGTCCATCGTCTTTGCCCAGCAGAACCTGATCTCCGATCCGCCCTTCTCCAAGCTCGATCTCATCAGCTGCCGCAACCTGCTCATTTATCTGGAGCCGGAGATTCAGAAGAAGATCATTGCGCTGTTTCATTTCTCCCTGAACCGAAACGGCTTTCTCTTTCTGGGCAACTCCGAGGGCATTGCCCAGCAGAAGAACCTTTTTTCCACCATTTCCAAGAAATGGCGTATCTTCCGCAAAATCGGGATGGCCCAGACCAATCTGGAGATGCCGGTTTCCCTCAACGAAGCCCGTTACCAGGGGCTGGTCCCAGCCGCTGGACCTCAAGCCCGCCGGCCCCGATTGACCGATATGGCCCGAGAAATCCTGCTCGAGCGTTTCGTTCCCGCCTCGGTGCTCATCGACAATTCTTTTCAGGTCCTTTACTTCCACGGCCCTCACGAAAACTACCTGGTGCAGCCCCCCGGGGAGCCCACCACCGATCTGCTGAGCATCGCCCGGGAGGGACTGCGCACCCGGCTGCGCGGTGCGGTGAGCACCGCCCTCAAAAAGAACGAGGAAGTCATGTTCGCCGACGGACGGGTCAAGCGCGGCAGCAGCTTTTACCGGGTCAAGGTGACGGTGACGCCGCTTCGCGACGAGCAGCGGGCCGAGGGGCTGCTGCTCGTCACTTTCGAGGATATGCAACCATCCGACACAGTCGAGCACCGGGCGGAAGAATACAGCAGGGCCGACGAATCGGTGGTGCATCAGCTCGAAGAAGAGCTCAGGATCACCAAGGAGGAGCTGCAGTCCACCATCGAGGAGCTCGAGACCTCCAACGAGGAGCTCAAATCTTCCAACGAAGAAGTGATGTCCATGAACGAGGAGCTGCAGTCCGCCAACGAGGAGCTCGAGACCTCGAAAGAAGAGCTGCAGTCCATGAACGAGGAGCTCACCACGGTCAACGCCCAGCTCGAAGAAAAAATCAAAGAGGTGGAGGCGACCAACGACGATCTCAACAACCTGCTGTCCAGTACCGATATTGCCACCATCTTCCTGGACACCAACCTGAGGATCAAACGCTACACCCCGGCAGTTCAGGAAATTTTCAACTACCTCCCCTCGGATGTGGGCCGGCCGCTCACCGATCTCAGCCATCATTCCCTCGATCCGGACCTGCCCAGGGCCTGTAGACAGGAGCTGGACCATCTCCAACCGGACCAGCGGGAAATCCGCACCGAGAAGGGCCAGTGGTTCATCCGGCGCACCCTGCCCTACCGCACTGAAGACAATCGAATCGCCGGAGTGGTGGTCACCTTCACCGACGTGAACCGGATCAAGCAGGCGGAAGAGAAATTGCGCAAGGCAAAGGGCCTGGCCGAGGCAATGAACGACCTGAACGAGATGATCCACTCCACTCTCACCGGATGCCCGAGCGCTTCGTGGGACAGCGGCTGCCGCTCTCCGATCTGAAGGGGGTGAAGCAAGCCCTCATGACCCGGGAAGTGATCGCCGCCAGCGACCCGGGCGACCCGCGTCTATCCGCCGCGTCCCTCCGCAAATATGGCATCCGCTCCGTTTTGATCGCCCCGCTCATCGTCAAGGGCGAGGCCATCGGCACCCTCAATTTCTACTGCCTTTCGTCGGCCATCGAGTTCACCGAACTGCAAATCGATTACGCCCGCAAGGTGGCGGATTCGGTCTCGCTGGCCATCGAGAACGCCCGGCTGTACGGAGAGCTACAGGAGACCGAAAGGGTGGCCCAACGGAGGCTGGCCGAGGTCCTGAGCATCTATGCCGCGGCCCCGGTGGGCCTCTGTTTCGTAGATACCAACCTTAGGTTCGTGAAGGTCAGCAACAAGTTGGCGGCCATGAACGGCCCCACAGTGGAAGAGCACGTAGGCCGCACCGTGCGCGAGATGCTGCCCGAGCTTGCCGACACCGTCGAGCCCGACTACCGGCGGGTGCTCGAAACGGGTGAGCCCTTGGAAGAGGTGGAGTTCCGCGGTGTCCGGCCGGCCACGGCCGGTGAAGTTCGGGACTGGCTGTCCAGCTATTATCCAGTGAAAGATGCAGGCGGCCGGATGCTCGGGGTCAATGCGGTGGTCCAGGACATCACCGAGCGCAAGCGGGCCGAGAGGGCCCTGCAGGAAAACGAACGGCTGCTGCGGGATGTGCTTCGCAATCTGCCGGTGGGGGTGTGGATTACCGACCGGCACGGCAAGATCATTCATGTCAATCCGGCCGGGCAGGCCATCTGGAAAGGCGCCCGGTATGTGGGGCCGGAACAATTCCATAAGTACAAGGCCTGGCGGCTCGATACCCACGAACCTGTGAAACCGGAGGGGAGGGCCCTGACCCGGGCCGTGACCAAAGGGGAGGCCATTCTGGACCAGGAGCTCGAGATCGAGACCTTCGACGGCGAGCACAAGCTTATCAGCAATTCGGCCATTCCATTGCGGAACGAACAGGGAGAAATCCAGGGCGCCATTGCCATCAACCTGGACATCACGCGGCAGAAGAAAATGGAGCAGGAGCTCAGAGGCTCCAACCAGGAGCTCGAGCAATTCGCGTATGTGGCCTCCCACGACCTCAAGGAGCCCCTGCGCATGATCACCGGCTTCCTGGATCTCCTGCAGCGCCGCTACCAGGGCAAGCTCGATAAGGATGCCGATGAGTTCATCGGTTTTGCAGTGGAGGGGGCCACCCGCATGCACCAGCTCATCAACGACCTGCTGGCCTTCTCCCGCATCGGCACCAAGGGCAAGCCCCTTGGCCCCACCGCCATGGAGGAGGTCCTCGCCAAAAGCATCCGCAATCTAAAAAAGAACATCGAGGAGACCGGAGGCACCATCGAGCACGATCCGCTTCCCCAGGTAATGGGCGATGAAGGCCAATTGGTGCAGTTGCTGCAAAACCTTCTGGCCAACGCCTTGAAGTTCACGGATGACAGGAAACCCGAGGTGCGGATCAGCGTGGAGGAGGAGAAGGACAAAGAGGACGGTTTTTACCGATTCAGCGTGCAGGACAACGGCATCGGCATTGACACGAAGCAGGCCAAACGCATTTTCACCATCTTCCAGCGGCTCCACACCCGCAAGGATTACCCCGGCACCGGCATCGGCCTGGCCATCTGCAAGAAGATCGTGGAACGCCACGGCGGCCGCATCTGGGCGGAATCGAAGCCGGGCAAGGGATCGAGATTTTATTTCGATCTGCCCAAGATTTAATTCTCGTGAATTTTTCCAAGCACATCGGGGAAACCTTCCGTTTTTTCCGCGGAGAGAAATCTCTTGCCTCCCATGGTAAAATAGTCTCTGGATTTTTGCCTCCGCACCTTCGATCTTTTTGGAAATTGCTTTCATGAATCGCCATTTCGACCCCGAGATAGAAAAACGAATCGCCGCGGAAGTTGAGCGACGGACCGCAGAGATTTCGGAACGACCAGCTGATTGCGAGCTGACGGCCGTTCGCCTCCGTGAAGAACTCGCCCGCACCAAGGCGGATCTCAAAACGAATATCGAAGAACAAGAAACCGCCAACGAGGAGTTGCGGGTCACCAACGAAGAACTGGAAACCGCTTACGAGGAGCTGCGGGTCACCAACGAGCAGCTTGAAAATTGGAACGCCTTCGCCCACGCCCCGGTGGGCCTGGTGATTACCGATCCGGAGGGTCGATTCCTTCAGGCCAACGAGGCCTACTGCCGCCTGCTCGGCTATCAGGAACAAGAGCTGTTGCGCCTCGATTTCAAACAGCTGACCCATCCGGATGACCTGAAGGGCAACCTGGCGGAATTCGACCGATTGCTCGCCGGCGAGATTTCGGCCTTCTTCATCGAGAAGCGGGATCTCCGCAAGGACGGCACCTCCGTCTGGGTGCGGGCGAGTGCCAATGTTCAGCGGGATGCCGAAGGTCGTCCGTCCCGGATCATCGGCATCGTGGAGGACATCGACGAACGCAGACGGGCCGAGGCGGCCCTTCGAGAGAGCGAGTCGCGCTTTCGCATGGTCTTGGAAAATTCCCTGGATGCCGCCTACCGGCGCAACCTGCGGATCGACCGCTACGACTATGTGAGCCCGGTCATCGAGCAGATGACCGGGTACAAGGCCAAGGATTTCATCCAACTGAAACTGGAGGGAGTCTTGGCCCGCATCCATCCGGACGATGTCGACCGGGTTCGGCGGGAAGTCGAGCGCATTCTCGCGGGGGAGAAGGCCATTGGACAAGCCGATTATCGATTCAAGAGCAAAAACGGGAACTACCGCTGGCTTTCCGACCGGTATCAGGTTTTGAGGGACGATGCGGGCCGGCCGCTCTACCGTCTGGGCATTATTAGGGACATTACCGAGGCCAAACAGAAAGAACAGGAGCTGCTCCAACTCACGGAGGAGCTGACCCGCTCCAACCGGGAGCTGGAGCAATTCGCCTATATCGCCTCCCACGACCTGCAGACCCCCTTGCGCTCGATCACCGGCTTTCTCGACTTGCTGTCCCGCCGCTACCATGGAAGACTCGGCACCGACGCCGACGAGTTCATCTCTTACGCGGTGGAGGGGGCCGAAAGGATGCACCAGCTCATCAACGACATCCTTGCCTTCTCCAGGGTGGGTAGCACCGGGAATCCTCTCGAAGACATGGATGCCCGGGAGCCCCTTCAAAAGGCGCTCGGCAACCTGCAGACCGAGATAACCGGAAGCGTTCCTCTTCTCGCCCGAGTACCTGAAATACGACCCAGAGCTGGAGCAGTAGATCACCAGAAGGATG
>JARRJE010000311.1:0-3346 GCA_037379765.1 Deltaproteobacteria bacterium | reverse complement strand
CCGATGACAAAGCAGATGCGGTGCTGCTGGACGTTTACTACAGGACGCTCCAGGGTTTGGGGAAAAAGATGTCGGTGTAGAGATCGAGGGCGTAGCGGTCGGTCATGCCGGCGACAAAATCGCAGACCTTGCGCTCCCGGTGAGTATCTGGCGGATAAGGAATCAACTCTTCCCAGTGATCGTCGTGCACCATGAAATATTCGTAAAGCTCACGCAGGATCTTCATTGATTTGATGAAATCATTGTGCACCCGGTTCACGTCGTAAACATGCTCGTAAAGAAAGGAGCGCAGGTCAGTCATGGCGGATAGCACCTCAGGACTCATGGCCAGGTGGTCTTCGCCGGACAAGGTGGTCTGGACGATGATATCCTTCACCATGGTCCCGATCCGCGCCGAGTGTCTACCCCCGAGAGTCTCCTGGATATGCCGGGGCAGGTCTTCGGGCCGGACCACCCCGGCGCGCAAGGCGTCGTCCAGATCGTGATTGACGTAGGCGATAATGTCGGCCACCCGCACGATCTGGCCTTCCAGGGTGGCAGGCAGACCAGTACGGTCTTCGGGGAGGATCTCCTTGCGTCCCTTGGAGTGAGCGACGATGCCGTCTCGGACCTCGTGGGTAAGATTGAGCCCTTCCCCCTTTTTTTCAAGGAGATCGGCCACCCGCAGGCTTTGCTCATAATGGCGGAAGCCGCCCGGATAGAGCTCGTTGAGCAAATCCTCGCCGGCATGTCCGAAAGGGGTATGGCCCAAGTCGTGCCCTAGGGCGATGGCCTCGGTGAGGGGTTCGTTGAGGCGCAGGGCAGCGGATACGGTGCGCGCTATCTGTGAGACTTCCAGGGCGTGGGTGAGCCGCGTCCGGTAATGGTCGCCTGTGGGGGAGAGAAAAACCTGGGTCTTGTGCTTGAGCCGGCGAAAGGTTTTGCAGTGGATGATGCGGTCCCGGTCCCGCTGAAAGGCGCTGCGGATGGTACATTCCGGCTCGGGTCGCAGCCGGCCTTTGCTGTCTCTGCTCAGGCAGGCGTGCGGAGAAAGAGTCTGCGCCTCACGTTCTTCCAGCTCTTCGCGCAGAAGCATGGCCTGTTCTCCGGAATCGAAGGAGAAGGAGAGAATGGCTCCCTCTTCTCTTTTGATTCCTGCTGAAGGTTGATTTTTTGAGCTTAATGGCTTGCCGGGCTTCGGTCAAGTCTGTTGCGGGTCTCACCCGGTGAGAAAAAAGATCGATGAGGAGGTTCGGTGACAATGAGAGGCGACTCTCCTCTTTTCCGGTGCTGCCATTACCCTTCAAAGGAGGCTTCGATCTCCTCGATTTTGGCCTGCGCCTCTTCCCATTGGTGGTAAATGCGTTCCAGACGCCGCTCGACCTCCTTATATTCCTTGCTGCGCTCGGCAAAGGCGTCCTGATCCCTATAAAGTTCTGGATCGGCCAAACACTTTTCCAGCTCACCCTTGCGGTTTTCGAGCTCCTCGATCTGCTCTTCCGCCCGCCCGCTCTGCTTTTTGAAAGGCGCTAGTTTCCGATTTTTTTCCTGGCGTTGTTGGGCCTGGAGACGGCGGGCCTCCTTGCTTTTGACCTTGGCCACCGGTGCCGGGTGGGTCTTTTCCGGTGGTGCAGAGAGGCCATTCGCTCCTTCCCGCAGGCGTTTCACCCTCTCCAGGTAATCGCTGATGTTGCCCTCGTACAGGGCGGCTGTGCCGGATTTGATCTCCAGGACCTTGCCCACGAACCGGTCAAGGAAGTAACGGTTATGGGAGACGATGATGATGGTGCCGTCGTAACGGGCCAAGGCCTTCTGCAGCACCTCTTGGGAGATCATGTCAAGATGGTTGGTGGGCTCGTCCATGATCAAGAGGTTGGCCGGGGTGGCGATCATTTTGGCCAGGGCCAGCCGGCTTTTTTCCCCACCTGAAAGCACCTGCACTTTTTTGTCCACCTCTTCCCCTCGGAAAAGAAAAGCGCCGAGCAAAGAGCGGATCTGGGTGGTGGTGAGGTCCTCGGTGACCTGGGTCAGGGTTTCAAGGACGCTGAGCTGTGGATCGAGCTCCCGGGCCTGATGCTGACCGAAATAGGAGACCTGCATATTGTGACCGTATGTGATGGTGCCCTGGTCTGATGACTCTTCGCCTGCGAGGATCCGGACCAGGGTCGATTTGCCGGCGCCGTTTACCCCCACCACCGCGAGCTTGTCGCCCCGCTGCAGCTGGAAATCGATGCCACGGAACACCGGGCGGCCGTCGTAATTTTTGGCAAGCCCGGAGACCTCTAGGGCAAGGCGGCCGCTGGGGGCGGCAGGCGGAAAACGGAAGGAGATCTGATGCTCGCCCGTCTCCAGCTCGATTTTTTCCATTTTTTCGAGCTGCCGGAGGCGGCTCTGCACCTGGCTCGCCTTGGTGGACTTGGCCCGGAAGCGCTCGACGAAGCGCATGGTCTGTTGAATTTTTGCCTGCTGATTGTCGTAGGCGGCGCGCAGAACCTCCAGACGGGTTTCCTTTTCGGCCACGTACTTAGTATAGTTACCCTTGTACACGGTGAGGATGCCCAGGCTGAGCTCCCAGGTGGTGTCGGTGAGATTATCCAGAAAAGATCGGTCGTGGGAGATGATCACCATGGCACCGGGATAGCCGCCCAGAAATTCCTCGAGCCAGGTGACCGATTCGATATCCAGGTGGTTGGTGGGCTCGTCGAGCAGCAGCAGGGAGGGGCGGGCCAGAAGAAGCTTGGCGAGCATCAGCCGCATCAGCCAGCCGCCGCTGAATGCCTGGCAGTCCTTTCCCAGATCCGAGGGTCGGAAACCAAGGCCGGTGAGCACTTTTTCGATCTGTGCCTCCATGCGGAAGATATCCGACTGTTCGAGCTGGTGCTGCAGCTCGCCCTGCCGCATCAGAAGGAGGTGGTAATCGGTACTTTTCGGGCTGACGGATGTAAGGCGCTGGTTGAGGGCATCGAGCTCCTTCTGCACAGCGAGCAGGTCGGCGAAGGCGGTTTCCGCTTCCTGGTACAAGGTGCGGCCGGAAGGAAAGGAGGTGATCTCCTGAGGGAGGTAGCCGACGGTGGTGCGTTTAGCCCGGGTCACTACTCCTGCATCGGCTTCGATGAGGCCGGCCATGATCTTGAGCAAGGTCGATTTGCCGGCACCGTTGACGCCCACTAACCCGACCCGCTCCTGGCCGTTGAGCCGGACGGTGACCTTTTTGAAAAGGTGTTTGTCGCCGTAATGGATATCGAGATTGTTGACAGAAAGCATGTGCAGAGGATAGTTGGTTGATTCCGGATCGGCGCAACCGTAGCACAAATTGCTCCATTCAGCCACGGTTTGCTGAACCGGCGTCTGAGAAAAAGATAATACC
>JARRJE010000310.1:0-3361 GCA_037379765.1 Deltaproteobacteria bacterium | reverse complement strand
ATCAGGCTGGTGCCCAAGTCAGGCTGCTTCAGGATGAGCAGAAAGGGCAGGCCGGTGAGAAGCATGGGCACCCCCAACTCCCTCAGGGAAAAGCCTTTGCCGGTATCTTTGCGGTAGTAGTAGCTGGCAAGGGTGAGCACCAGGATCAGCTTGGCGGGCTCGGAGGGTTGAAGGTAGAAAAAACCGAGATTGATCCAACGCTGACTCCCGGAGATCTCCCTGCCGAAGAGCAGGGCATAGAGCAGGAGAAAGATGGTGGCGCCATAGAAAAAATAGTTCCAGGAAATGAGCAGTCTGTAGTCGAAACTGATGATGAGCAGCAGCAGTATGAAACCCATGAGGTAGAAATAGAGCTGCTTGAAAAAGAGGGAGGTCCCCGCTGCTGTAGCGTAGGTGGCGCTGTAAAGATTGAGCAGGCCGCAGGCGGCTATGAGTAGGACCGTCAGCAGCAGGACCAGATCGAAGTTGAGAAGCAGGCGCCGGTCGAAACGAAACATGATAATCTCTCAAAACCTGTTAGCCCTGGCGGGCGAGAAGGAGAAAACAACAACTTACACAGCGTGGACCGTCGGCGGAGCGGTTTTTTGCGAGGCCGACAACAAAAAGCAGCGACTTCACAACAAATTCCGAATCCCGGCAGGCGGGAAGGAGAAGACAATAACTTACACAACGTGGACCGTCGGCGGAGCGGTTTTTTGCGAGGCCGACAAACATGGCTTTCCTTGTCAGATGCTCTTGTGGTGGGGATGAGCCGGAGCGATCAGCTCCGGCCTGATTTCGAAGTAGCGTTCCAGGACCTGTTTGGCGATCGGGGCAGCAGCCGAGCCGCCATGGCGGCCATGTTCCACCAGCACGGTGACGGCGATCTTGGGGTCTTCGGCCGGGGCAAAACAGGTAAACCAGGCGTGGTCGCGGTATTTGTAAGGCAGTTCCTCTCCCGGCTTGGTGTTGAATCTTTCCAAATGGATCACCTGGGCGGTTCCGGTCTTGCCGCCCACAGTCACTTTCTTCATCCTGGCCTCACTGCCGGTGCCGTGAGGCTCGTTCACCGCCGCCACGAGCCCTCTCCGGATCAAGGCGAGCATTGACCGATTCCCCAATGTCTTGCCTTCCACCACTGGTGCGAGCTGTTCCAAGGTTTTGCCGTCAGGGTTCTTGATCGCCTCGACGAACTGCGGCCGGTAGAGGATGCCGCCATTGGCAAGGGTGGCGGTCATCCGGCAGATCTGCAAGGGCGTGGCCAGATCGAACCCTTGGCCGATGGCGACGGACAGAGTTTCGCCTTCCTGCCATGGAATCCCGTACTTGCGATCCTTCCAGGCAGAAGTTGGAATGAGGCCGGCTTTCTCGTGCCCGACCCCGATGCCGGTCTTCCGACCCAAACCAAGACTGGCGGCATACTTGGCCAGGGTGTCGACTCCCAGTTTCTGGCCCACCTGGTAAAAATAGACGTCGCAGGATTGGGCGAGGGCCCGTTTGAGATTGACGGCGCCGTGGCCGCTCCGCTTCCAGCAGCGGTAGCGGCGGTTGCCGAACCGGAGGGAACCGGTGCAGTAAAGAACGGTATCCGGAGTGATGGCCTTTTCGGCAAGGCCGGCCAGGGCGGTGACGATCTTATAGGTGGAGCCGGGCGGATACTGGCCTTGGACGGTCTTGTTGATAAGGGGGTGAAGCGGGTTGTCGACCAGTTTCTGCCACGCTGGCACCGAGATGCCGCCGATGAACTCTTCCAGGGGCAGCGGCGGCGAACTGGCCAACACCAGCAGTCTACCGGTCTTCACCTCCATGGCCACACCCGCCCCCGCCTTCCCGGCCATGGCTTGCTCGGCGGTATACTGGAGATCGAGATCGATGGTAAGATACAGGTCGTTACCCGGCAGCGGCTCCTGAACCTTGATCTGCTTCTGTTCGAAACCGTGGGAGTCCACCTCCAGATATTTGCGGCCTTTTTCCCCCCGGAGGTAAGGCTCGTAGGCCTTCTCGATCCCCATCTTGCCGATCTGATCTCCGCCCTCGTAATGGCCGTCTTTGCTTTTCTTCAGCTCCTTTTCATTGATCTCACCCAGGTAGCCTATCAGGTGGGAGGCCATGTCGCCGAATAGATAATCGCGCCTGGGCAGGACTTCGATGCGAACGCCGGGCAGTTCAAAGTGGTGATTTTCGATGTAGACTAACGTCTTCCAATCGATGTCCTCTTCGAGCCTAACTGGGAGATAGCGGGGACGACCGCTGGCGATGCGGATCCGGTCGAGAAGAGTGGTGACCTTTTCGTCGAGGATTTTGGACAGTCGTTTCAGCACCTTGTCCGGGTCGGGAGCGTCCTCCTTCTCCCAGACTACGTTGAAGCAGGGGCGGTTGGTGACCAAGAGCCGTCCCTGCCGGTCCAGGATATTGCCCCGGGGGGCTACGGTGTCCTGCACCCGGATTCGGTTGTTTTCCGCCATCTCGGTAAACTGTTCCCCCCGGTGGATCTGGAGATACCAGAGACGCACCACCAGCAGGGCCACAAAGAAAATGACCACGGCGGTGGCGATGTCGATGCGCCTTTTGAGCAGAATGAGCTCGGCTTCATCGATCTTATGGATGCGGGTCAGGGGCTTTCTCATTGCTTGAAGCGGTTGCCGGTTTGGATTTGCAGCGAGAGGCGCTTCTTCTTCCGCCGGGTGATGAGTGTGAGCAGAGCTTCATAGAGCTCGAAAAGCGGGATGGTGAAAACCGCCAGCATGAAAAGCTGCAGCAGAACGCGGCGCCACGACCAGGGCAAAGGATTTCCCGGGGCCAGAAGCGAGGCGAATACATAGAGCCCGCTGATGGTGGCCAGATAACTGATCAGAGTCAGGTGGACCTGATAGATGGTATCGGTGAGTAGCAGGTTGACGGCCAGGGTTCGCAGCACCATAAACAAGACCAGGAAAACCACAGGGTAGAGCCCCAGGTAAGGGCCGGAAAAAATGTCCAGCAAAAGCCCAAAAACCAGTGTCAGAATGGCCCCCTGGTGAGTATCCAGACGGATGGCCGTATAGATGATCAGGACGAAGAGGAGGTCGGGGCTCCCCAGCCAGTCCGGGAGGAGAGGCAGAAGGCTGGTTTGGATAACGAGCAAAATCGTGCCCAGGAGCAGAAAGGAGGCGATAACCATGGAGGAGTCTATTCGGCCAGAGAGTTTTCCTTCATAATGATGAGCAGGTTCTCCAATTGGTTGAAATCAACCGCCGGAGTGATCTTAATCTTCTGGAACATGCCTCGGCGGTTCCTGACGGCATGGGAAACGGTACCCACCGACAGCCCTTTTGGAAAGACCCCTCCCAGGCCGGAAGTGATGATGTGATCCCCTTTTCTTACATCGCAGTTCTTGAGTACG
>JARRJE010000309.1:0-7334 GCA_037379765.1 Deltaproteobacteria bacterium | reverse complement strand
TTGACCACCTGCGGGTTGTTGTGGTTGAGGTCGGGCTGGTGGGAGAAGAAGCGGTGCCAGTAATAGGCCTTGGCCACCGGATCCCAGGCCCAGTTGGAGCTTTCGGTATCGGTGAAGATGATGCGCGTTTCGGGAAACTTATGGTCCGTGTCGCTCCAGATGTAATAATTGCGCTTGGCCGAATTCGGCCGAGCCTTGCGGGCCGTCTGAAACCAAGGGTGCTGGTCCGAAGTGTGGTTGACCACCAGCTCGGTGATGATCCGGATACCCCGGCGGTGCGCCTCCCGTACGAAAATCCGAAAATCACGAAGGGTGCCGTAGTCCGGATGGACGTTCCGGTAATCGGCGATATCGTAGCCGTCGTCCCGCAAAGGGGAAGGGTAGAAGGGCAGCAGCCAGACAGCGTTCACTCCCAGGGATTGGATGTAGTCGAGGCTGGCGGTAAGACCCTGAAAATCGCCCATGCCATCGTCATTGTGGTCGAAAAAGGCTTTCACATGGAGCTGATAGATGATCGCGTCCTTGTACCAGAGGGGATCATCGGCAAGCGGAGCGAGGATATCCTTTTGAGGCATGAATGATCCTTAGAGATGATGCACTCGTGAAAAGAGGAATTCGGTATTCAGTGTTTTGTTTTCCGTGTTCAGAAAGAAAACCTGGGCAGTAACTAAAACTGAAAACTCCCTCAAAAAGCCTTTTTTGGCTTTTTTGAGGGTCATAAATAATAATCGAAATCACGCTCTGTCCGAGCCCGGCGGCGAATGCGGAAGAGATGGGCCACGGCGCCCTGGGGGTCGAGCTGCACGTAGTTGCGCGGTCCGTAAGAGATGTAGCGGGCGCCAGTGAGCAGATCGTGCAGCTGGTAGGGCTCGGCGGGGTTGATGCCGAAATGCTCCAGGGATAGGTCCAGCCAGCCGGACTGCACGTGGTAAGGGTCAAGGTTGACCACTGCCACAATGCTGTTCTCGCCTTCCTCCTCATGCTTGCTGTAGGCGATGATCTGCTCGTTGTCGATCTCGAGGAAATGCAAGCTCCAGTCATTGTGCAGGGCCGGATTCTCCCGGCGGATTTTATTGATGAGCCCGATCAGCTCCTTGAGGCTCTCGGGTTGCTCCAGGTCCCAGTGGCGGAGCTGGTATTTTTCCGAGTCGAGGTATTCCTCGCTGCCCGGGTTGAGCGCCCGATTCTCCTGCAATTCGAAGGCGGGACCGTAAATGCCGTAATTAGCACCAAGGGTGCCCGCCAGCACCAGCCGGATGACGAATGCCGACCGGCCGCCATACTGCAGGTAATCGTTCAGGATGTCCGGGGTGTTGGGCCACAAGTTGGGTCGGAAGTATTCGCGGCCCTTCCCTTGGGAGAGCTTGGTAAAGTATTGGGTCAGGTCCCATTTGGTGTTTCGCCAGGTGAAATAGGTGTAGGACTGGGTAAACCCCACTTTGGCCAGCTGGTGCATCACCCTGGGGCGGGTGAAGGCCTCGGAGAGAAAAATGGTAAGTGGATGCTCCTTCTTCACCTCCCGGATCAGCCATTCCCAGAAGCGAAAGGGCTTGGTGTGGGGGTTGTCCACCCGCAGGATGTGAACGCCCTGCTCGATCCAGAACAGGACCACGCTTTTGAGCTCGTTCCACAAGGTCTGCCAGTACTCGGTTTCGAAATCGAAGGGATAAATGTCTTCATACTTCTTGGGTGGGTTCTCGGCGAACTGGACGGTGCCGTCGGGCCGCCAGCGGAACCATTCCGGATGATCCTTGACGTAGGGATGGTCCTGAGAGCACTGGAAGGCGATGTCCAGGGCGATCTCGATGCCGTGGTCCGCCGCTTTCTTCACGAAGGAACGAAAATCCTCCAGGGTGCCGAGCTCCGGATGGACGCTCTTGTGGCCGCCTTCTTCGCTGCCGATGGCCCATGGACTGCCCACGTCATCCGGGTCAGGGGTCGGCGTGTTGTTTTTGCCCTTGCGGAAGCTGCGGCCGATGGGGTGGACGGGCGGCAGGTAAATGACGTCGAAACCCATCTCGGCGATGTAAGGCAGCCGAGCCTCGCAGTCTTTGAAGGTGCCATGGCGGTCCGGCTCCGGCGAGCATGAGCGGGGGAACATCTCGTACCAGGTACCGAAGCGTGCCCGCTCCCGATCAACGGTGACCGGTAGCTCTCGGCAATACCGGACTGCAAGCTCCTCATCGGGATGCCGCTCCATGAGCAGCCGCAGCTCCTCATCAAGGGCCAGCTCGTAGGCCAGGTCCTGATCCTTTTCCGCACGCAGCCGCATGGCCCAATCCCGCAGCCGCGGTGCATCGAACTCCGCGGCCCCGCCGGCTGTCGCCTCCACCAGGTCGGCGCCGATGAACAGGGGTACGGTCAGGTCCTGCCCGGCTTCCTGGCGGACCTGCAGGTCGTGGCGCCAGGTCTTGAAGCCGTTGATCCAGGCCTTGAGAGTGTAAAAGGTGGTACCGAGCTCGACCACACGAAACTCCCCCCGCCAGCGGTCGTTGCGCAGCGGTTCCATGGCCGCTTTGTGCCAGGATTCTTCGGAATCACGCCGATAGAGCAGGAGGCAAGAGAGAAGATCGTGACCGTCGGCGAAGATGTCAGCCTCGACCGTCACTTTTTCGCCGACCACCCGTTTGATGGGATAGCGGCCCTCGTCGACTTCGGGGGTGACGTTGGTGATGACCACCCGCTTGCGGCCGTCTTGAGTCGGCATGAGAAACTCCATTTGGTTAAAAAGAATAAAAAAATAAAAAATTGATAATTCAAAGGCCTCTTATCTTCATTTATTCTTCTAAAGAATAGCTCATAATTCTTTATTCATAATTTATTCCCTGGTGGGGCTGCCTGGTTTCAGAAATACCGCCCCCAAGGGCGGCAGAGTGAGGGCCAGGGAATGATATCGGCCTTGCGCCGGGACCGGCGAGGCCTCTACGCCCCCCAGGTTGCCGTATCCGCTGCCACCGTACAGTTCTGCATCGCTGCACAGCAGTTCCTGCCAGTAGCCGCCCATCGGCACTCCCACCCGGTAATTGATCCGAGGGACCGGGGTGAAGTTGCAGGCCACCAGGATCACCTCGTCCGGGTCCTTGCCCTTGCGAAGGAAGCTGATCACGCTCTGCTCCCAGTCATGGGCGTCCACCCATTCGAAACCTTCGTTGGCAAAGTCGACCTCATGCAAGGCCGGCTCACCGCGATAAAGTTTGTTCAGGTCCTCCACCCAACGCTGCATCCCCTTATGCGGGGCGTATTGGAGCAGGTGCCACTCCAGGCTCTCGTCATGGCCCCATTCACGCCATTGACCAAAGGTTGGCGAATTTCTGCCAGTCATTGCCGGGCATCTTGCCCAGCAGGGAGCCCTTGCCGTGCACGACCTCGTCATGGGAGAGAGGGAGCACGAAGTTTTCATAAAAGGCGTACCAGATGCTGAAGGTGAGCTGATCGTGATGGTACTTGCGGAAAACCGGGTCCTGGGACATGTAGTAGAGGGTGTCGTGCATCCAGCCCATGTTCCACTTGATGCCGAAGCCGAGCCCTCCCAGGTAAGCGGGCCGGGAAACCATGGGCCAGGCGGTGGATTCCTCGGCGATGGTTTGCACGTCGGGATAATTGCCGTAGACCGCTTCGTTGAGCCTGCGCAGAAACAGAATGGCGTCGATGTTTTCCTTGCCGCCGTACTGATTGGGAATCCATTCGCCGTCCTTTCTGGCGTAATCAAGATAGAGCATGGATGCCACCGCATCCACCCGCAGGCCGTCCGCATGGTAGCGGTCGAGCCAGAAGAGGGCGCTGCTGGTGAGAAAGGACCGCACCTCGTGGCGACTGTAATTGAAGATGTAACTGTTCCACTCCGGGTGGTAGCCCTGCCTGGGGTCGGCATGTTCGAAAAGGTAGGTGCCGTCGAAGTAGGAAAGGCCGTGCTGGTCGCTGGGAAAATGGCTCGGCACCCAGTCCAGAATGATGCCGATGCCCGCCTGGTGAAGCCTGTCCACCAGGAACATGAAGTCCTGGGGCGAGCCGAAGCGGGTGGATGGGGCGAAGAAGCCGGTGGTCTGGTATCCCCAGGAGCCGAAAAAGGGATGCTCCATAATCGGCAGGAACTCCACATGGGTGTAATTCATCTTCTGCAGATAATCGGGCAGCTGTTCCGCCAGTTCCCGGTATGTGAGAAAGCGGAAGTCCTCTTCGGGTACCCGTCGCCAGGAGCCAATGTGCATCTCGTAGATGGCCGTGGGTGCATCGAGTGCGTTGTGGCGCCGGCGATTTTCGAGCCAAAAGCCGTCCTGCCAGGCATAATCGAGGTCCCATACCACGGAGGCGGTCCGGGGCGGTTCCTCCCACTTGACCGCGAAAGGATCACCCTTGTCCACCTGGTAACCATTGAAGCGAGAAACGATGTGGTATTTGTAAATCGTCCCTTGTTCCAGGCCGGGGATGAACCCTTCCCAGATGCCGGATCCGTCCTCCCTGACTTTGAGGAGGTGACTCTTGTTGCGCCAGCCGTTGAAATCGCCGATGACCGAGACCTGCTCGGCATTGGGCGCCCAGAGTGCGAAATAGACTCCCTTCTCGCCGTCGACCTCGATTAGGTGGGAGCCCAGCTTCTCATACAGCCGAAAATGATTGCCCTCCTTAAACAGGTAGATGTCCTGATCAGTGAGCAGACTGACGTCGTATCTGACGTTTTCAACCAAGGTAGCTTCCATATTCTCTATTATCCCGTCTGTAGGTGTGGACTGAAAAAAGCGAGGCGAGGAGCATCCTCAGGAAAGTGAGACACACATAAGCTGCACAATTATAACCGCATCTATCCATGATCAGGGCAAAGAGTTTGCTGATTGCTCCGCTCACGAACACTGGGTCTCTTTGACCGCTTTCAAACAAACCCTCCGGCCGGAGGCGTTTTCCTTTTTATTACACTATGGCCGCCGGAAGATTGTCAAGCCGGAATCAAAAGGTCAGTTCTGTAAAAATGCTGTTATCCCTTTAAGTTGGCGCCGATTTTGGCAGCTTGCCCGACGAGAAGAGGGATGATGGCGGCGCCAAGGATCAGCAGCCAGCCTTGTCGGTCCGGCGTTTGGACATGCAGAACCTTGCTCAGCCCCGGCAGATAGATCGCCATAAACAGCAAAGCGGCACCGACGGCCAGAGCGAACCAGATAGAGGGATTGGTGGATACCTCATTGATAAAAAGTCCCGAATCCCTGTCCGCATGTTGAAAACATGCCAGAGACGGGCGATGACCAGGCTGATGAAGGAGATGCTGATCGCTTCCCGAGGGCTCATGCCGAATTTTGTGAGGGCAAGAGCGAAGGCCCGAGGATGGGGGCGGCGATGAGCGCCGACCAGCCCATCACTGCCAACCAATGGTGGCTGGTGAGAAACGGCTCCTGCGGATCACGCGGGGGAACCTGCATCACCGCCGAATAACCTTTGCCGAGTCCCAGGCCGAGGGCCGGGAGGACGTCCCCGATCAAGTTGATATAAAGGATCTGAAGCGGCAGGCTTGGTTGCGGTGTTCTGCTGCTGGCACTGGTCACAAATCGGTCTTATTGCCGGAAGATAGCTACCGACTCCGGTGCGGCCTATGATCGTCGCGGGCGAACTGGAAAACTTCTTTCAAGAAGCGCAGATATCCACTCCCCCGCCGCGATCAGACTGCAGAAGGAAAGGATTTTGAACATTTGCCCAGAAGGCGGACAGGTACTGCGTGCAGCTCTGTTCAGACGGCTTCGGCCTCAACGGTTTCGGGCCGGGGCTCCATCTCTGCGAAGGCTTCCTTCAGCGCTTTCAGGCTGTTGCGTTCGACCTGGATCTCGGTTTGGGTCCGGACGCCCTCGCCAGAAACCGCTTGTCCCGCAAGCTCAGACCGACTCCTCCCATCACCGTCGTGGCGGCAAATGCCTTGAGGACCCGCTCGACGTCCCATTCACGGTCGAGTTCTGCCAGCCGAGCATCGATCTCCTTCGGGTGATCGGCAAAATAGTGGATGCGCTTTTCGATTCCTTCCCAGATGCGGCGGTTCTTAAAGGGAGTGGTTTGGCGGGCCACCCGGATCGTTGTGGGCAGGGCTTTTTTGATCTTCGGCCAAGCTTCCTGGGTCTTAGGCAACGTTTCTTTGAATTTTGCTGCAATATCCATGATGCTCCTCCCTTGGATGGGATGATTAATCACAATGGTCACCAGCTCTTACTCGAGGTGACCGAAAATCAGCATAGCGGCAGAAAAGGAAGAGTTGTCAGGTTTTTTTCTCTTTCTTCATTACACAACGGCCGCCACAAGAGTGTCAAGGAAAGGGAAGCCCAATGGTCGAGGCCGAACGTCGAAATAACTTCTCCATGGCCGGATCTTGCTTCGTTTATTGAGAAACTGTCGCCCTGTCGATCGGTTGCGGCTCTTCAGGGTTTTCGTCGATAAGGGTAATGGATACGGGAAGGCGTGGCATCTGTGACCCCTTACCGCATGGAAGAGTTGCTCAAGTTACCACATTTACCTGTACCGTTTCTACGGCCAGCCTTGACACCCGGGATCGCACCGGGGCAAACTTATCGGAAAGAAAAGCCTCTTCTTTCCCTATGCCTGTCACCAACTCCGATATCGTCGAAATTTTCAACCGCATGGCCGATCTGCTCGAGATCAGCGGTCAGAATCCTTTCCGGGTCCGCGCTTACCGGAATGCGGCCTGGACCATCGCCGCCCTGCCGCACAATGTGGCGGAAATGGTGGCCCGCGAAGAGGATCTCACCGAGCTTTCGGGCATCGGCAAGGACCTGGCCGGCAAGATCGCCGAGATCGTCCGCACCGGTACCTTGCCGGATCTCGCTGCCCTGGAGGGGCAGACACCACCGAGTCTTGTTGTCCTGATGAAGACGGCTGGACTGGGGCCCAAGCGGACCAAAATCCTCTATGAGCAGCTGGGGATAACCACCATGGAAGAGCTGCACCGGGCAGCGGTCGAGGAACGGATCAGTGCTCTCAAGGGGTTCGGCAAAAAAATCGAGCGGAAGATCCTCGAAAGCACGGGGCAGGCCCCGGCCGAGGAACGGCTGAAGCTGGTCTGGGCCGAGGAAAAGGCCGAGGCCCTGGTCGGCTATCTCAAAAAGGTGAAAGGAGTCGAGCAGATCGAGGTGGCGGGCAGTTACCGGCGGCGGTTGGAAACGGTAGGCGATCTGGATATCCTGGTCACCTGCGAGACTCCGAAGGCGGTCATGGACCGTTTCGTGGCCTACGAAGACGTCAGCAAAGTGATTGCCAAGGGCGACACCCGCTCTACGGTCATCGTCAGCCCCGGCGTTCAAGTGGATCTGCGGGTGGTACCGGCGGAGAGCTTCGGGGCGGCCCTG
>JARRJE010000308.1:0-3368 GCA_037379765.1 Deltaproteobacteria bacterium | reverse complement strand
ATCCGCGAGAGCTTCGACGGTAATGGAAAAGAACTTGCCGAGCTTGGAGAAGAGACCGCTGAACCCGCCGACAAGCTTTCCGGTCTCCTGGGCTCCGCCCAGCCCGAGGTGACGGTGGGCAAAATCAATCACCTGCTGCGTGGCTCGGGGAAGGTCCTGGCTCAGCCTGTTCAGCTGTTCACTGATATGAGGAGTAAGCAGCAGGCCCAGAAAACTGGCGATGGTCGCCAGTGACAGAATGACCACGGTCAAGGCCAGGCGGGGAGGAAGTCTTGACCAGGATACCACCCAATCGCTCAAGCCCCGCAGAAAAACGGCAATCAGGATGCCGATGAAAATGAGGATCAGGACCCTGATCGTATAAAAAACAAGCGCCAGCAACAGAACCAGGGAAAGCACGATCGCCGCGGCGATCAGCACCCGGCGGGCAAAATCATGATATCCGTTCTGCTTCTCGCCCGGCTGCAGCTGTTCCGGTTCAGGCGGGGTGGACAAAATCGGTCTCCCGAGCAGCCATATTCTCGAAATATTTTAACGCAACCAAGTCATTAAGGATTTGACGCAGATGCGGTGCCTGTGATCCCTTCCCATCAGGTTTATTGTGAAGAGAGGTAACGCGGGGTGTCAAGGGATTGGTCCCGGACCACACGAAATTGCTGGAAATTCCTATCCGACCAAGAGCCTAACTGATTGAGGGAGTTGATTCAGTCATACCTTCCTGACCCCGTCAAGCATCCGACTGCGCCATTCCATGGTTTCCGCCTGCCGCAAGACTCGAGGCAAATGCCTTGGCGACGAGGGGATTGACTGCAAATGGAGGGAGGCCGAGCTCATTGGTCACCTTTTGGCACAGCTCCATGATATTCTGCTCTTCACCGGTACTGTGGCTGATGACGGCAGCATGGATGCGATCGAGATAAACAATGCTTTCCTTCATTCTCTCAGCGATCTGTTCCCGGCCTTGAATCGGAGGCTCCCAGGATGAAAACAAATTCTCCACATTTTCCAGCTTCTGCAGGGTCATGATCGAGGCCATGCAGTCCGAAATGTCCTCGTAGATCGGCATGTCTCCAGGTAAAGCCAGGGCATCTGCGGTGAACAGGGACTTTTCTTCTTCAAGAAATAAGGAAATGGACCCCCGTGAATGGCCGGGGGTATGAATGACCCTGCACGTGATGTCCTTTTCCAGCTCCAGACGTTCTCCTCCGTCAAGGAGGCAGTCGACAGCCGCCGGGCCTCCCACCAGCATCTGAAATCCCGGAACCGGTCTCTCTTTCAATTGCCTCTCCGTATCTTCGATCCATTCCCGCTCATCTCGATGGGCGAAAAGAGTGCAATCCGTTTCGACTTTGATGCTGCGCGCCGCACCGATGTGATCGGGATGAGCATGGGTGAGGATCAAAGAGGAAAGCTCTTTCGGCTCCCGGCCCTGTTTTCTGATCTCTTCGTAGATGATCTCATCCGCGCCCGCCACCCCGGAATCGATGAGGTGAATCCTCTCTCCAAAAAGGAGATAGACATAGGCAAAACGTTCGATCGTCATTTCCGGGGATACGGGAATGGTAAAGGGGATTTTGAGAGCGTGGATTCGTTTCGTGATTTTCATTTTGGTCCTTTCTCTTTTCGCCCCGACACGGGCAGGCTGGCTAGAACTGTAGGCCTCATGTGCCTCAACCTCGGAAAATGATGTCCGCGTAGGCAAATCCGTCTCGCTGGACGATTTCACCGACCTCCACCGCGAGGCGGTTGGCAAACATCGGCCCGCCGACAACAACGGTGTGCATCTCTCCGTTCTCTCCGCAGGGGTCCACTCCCGGGGGAAGGTCCTTCAGCAAGTCATGCGACCAGCGGCGGCCCGCAAAACTCGGTGGCAGCTTCTCAAGGTCCACGCAGCTCACGTAGGCTTCCGTGCCCGCATCGAGCATTTTCCCGGCCAGGTCCGCCGTCGGAATCCCCCACAGCGGAAAAAGCGGGGCGATCCCTGCTCCCATCAACTGCTTTTCACGATATTGGCGGACGTCTTCCAGAAACAGGTCGCCGAAGGCAACGGAGTCGATCCCCCTGGCCGCCAACCCCGCCACGAACTCGCCCATGATCTCTTCGCATTGGTCGATAGGACAAGAATCGGGCAGCTCAATGGAATCGAGGGGGAGACCCGCGGCCTCCGCCTGCCGGGAGAGCAAGTCCACGCGCGTGGAATGCATGGACACCCGGTTGTACCGTTGGTTCAAGACGCTGAACAGACCCACGACGTCAACAGCAGGATCACGGCGCAACACATGCAGCGCCCAAGCGCTGTCCTTGCCGCTGCTCCAGCTCAATAAAGTTCTCTTTTTCATTTTTCCGGATGGATCCTATTCCTTCGGGCAATTCTTTTTCTGCATGCTGCTCAACTCGAGATTCAAAGCCTGCACGGATATGAGAATCTCCTGAAAGGACAAACCCAATGATATCATCATGAGAAGCAAGCTTAAGCTGAATATTATTTTCCCAAGGAGAAATTGACCTGCAAAAAGAACGACTAAGCACACAACACATAAAAATAAGCTGGCAACCCCGCACGCCTGCATATTCTTTATTAAATATACACGTTTGCGCAGACTCTCAATCTGAGAGACCAGAATATCATCCGGGTTCTCTTTGTATTGGGAATGCAAGGTACGAATACGGCCGCCTATCGTATTAAAACGATTCGTATAAGCTACCAGCAAAAGCGAAATCGCCGGAAAAAGTAATGCCGGGGTAGTTAATGATATTTCCATAATTTCCTATCGAGGTATCCCGCACCGCCGCAGAGAGCACTTGTCTCGGAACAGTTTCTAACTGGGCTCCAAGACTCTCTGGCTCAGGAAGAAATATTGAAAAACATGAGTCTGAAACAACATTTAGAGAATTATGAAATGGGGTGTCAAGGAGAAAGAACCGTACCCGCACCGGGAGCAAGCAGGGGAGGTATGGAGATATTTCCAGGCCGGCCTCGAAAAGTTGGCGCCTCAGAGACCGCCCGCTTTGTCCTAATGAGTCGTTGACAGTTTCGAAGCTATCCACTTGACCGGAAAAAACATCGACACCTTCTTTTGATAATCCCGATAGCGATCGCCCAGATCAATGACGAGTTTTCTCTCTTCGAGAAAAGCCCCGATGACCACATACGCAGTGAGGATGATACTTCTGATCAGAGTCGAAATATCAAGATCACGATAACAGATCCAGATAAAATTAAGCGCGGCCACATACCACGGGTGCCTGACAAGCCCCAGGATGCCCGAAGTGTCGAGATCCCCGCTTGCAGACAAGGTAGCATGAGACTTGCCCGATTTGATCTGCCTGATTCCGAAAAATTGCAGCATGTCATATTTCAGGGCGCC
>JARRJE010000307.1:0-3855 GCA_037379765.1 Deltaproteobacteria bacterium | reverse complement strand
CCATGAAAATGAATCCGAAACCCAGCAGGAAGGTGGCGGCGAGCCCTGCCAGGACCGCACGCTTCTTGCCGTTGTACAACGCCAGCATGACCAGGCCGATGCTGGCGCTGCTGATCAGCAGCAGCGCGGTTTCCCCCATGACGTGATAAAGGTCGAAAACTTTCCCGGTGGGCCCGCCGGCGTAACTTCCCCTCAGGACTGCAAAGGTTGCAAACAGCGTCGAAAACAGGATGAGATCGGTCATCAGGTAAAGCCAGAAACCGAAGGCATGGTTGGCAACGGTATCGACGTGTTCCACATACCCGGTGTGCCCTGGTTCGACGGCTGTAGTCTCGGTTGTCACCGTGTTCTCTCCAATGAATGAGATTTGCTGTTCTCTAGGTCCGACGGGGCTTGCAAAAAAGGCATCTTGAAAATGGCCTTTTCGTCTAGTGTTAAGTGTTAAGTTTTAAGGTTTAAGTTTATGAAATAAAGTACGGTGCATTCTTAAAACTTAGAGTTTTCGTCCTTAAACCTGATGAATTCCGGTTGCGAATTCATCAAGCCCGGCTCTCGGCCAACTGTTGATACCGCTCTTTTTCGATCCGTTCGACTTCAGCGGCAGAAATGACGTGTTCCCATTCGTCGTCGCTGGCGCGGAGAATGACCGTAAACACGATGCCGAAGAGGCACAGGATGGCCAGCCACCACATCCACCAGGTGACGCTGAAACCGAATAAAAAGGCCAGCCCGCCGATGATAAAGCCCCTGGCGGTGTGCTTCGGCATGAGGATGTCGTGATAATGCTCCGGCGGCTTGTGCAGGGTGCCCTTCTCCTTCAGCTCCCGCAAGGCGTCGGTATTATGGACGACGGGGATGATCGCGAAATTATAGGGAGGCGGCGGCGAAGACGTCGCCCACTCCAGGGTATGGCCGTCCCAGGGATCGCCGGTCAGGTCCCGGTTGGCATGACGCTCCTTGATGCTCACCGCCAATTGCATCATCATGGCCAGGATGCCGAAGGCGATCAGGGCGACACCGAAAGCCGCGACGATCAGATAAGGATGCCAGGCGAGATTGCTGTAGTGCTGCATGCGGCGGGGCATGCCCATGAAGCCGAGGATGTACAAGGGCAAAAAGGCCACGTAAAAACCGACAAACCAGCCCCAGAAGGCGCGTCTGCCCCATTTTTCGTTCAGGCGAAAGCCGAAGATCTTGGGAAACCAATAGTTATAACCGGCAAGATATCCGAACACCGCGCCGCCGATGAGCACGTTGTGGAAATGGGCGATCAGAAACAGGCCGTTGTGAAGGACGAAGTCGGCGGGCGGCACGGAGAGGAGAACCCCGGACATGCCCCCGACGGCAAAAGTGCCGAGGAAGGCCAGGGTCCAGTACATCGGGACATGGAATCTGACCCGGCCGCGGTACATGGTAAAAAGCCAGTTGTAAATCTTCACCCCGGTGGGGATGGCGATCATCATGGTTGCGATGCTGAAAAACCCATTGACGTTGGGTCCGGCGCCCATAACGAAGAAATGGTGCACCCAGACGGAAAAGGAGAGGAGCATGATGGCCGCGGTGGCATACACGAGGGACCTGTATCCGAACAGCCGCTTGCCGGAGAAAGTGGCCACGACCTCGGAAAAAACCCCGAATGCCGGCAGAATGACAATATAGACTTCGGGATGTCCCCAAGTCCAGAACAGATTGATGTACATCATGGGGTTGCCGCCCATGGTGTTGGTGAAAAAGTGCATGCCCAGGTTGCGGTCGAGCGCCAGGAAGGCCAGGGCGACGGTGAGAACCGGAAAGGCAAACATCATGAGCACGGCGGTGAACAGGATGGTCCAGGTGAAGATCGGCATGTGCATGAGCTTCATCCCGGGAGCGCGCATTTTCAGGATGGTGGTGAGGAAGTTGATGCCGGTGAGCGTGGAGCCGATGCCGGCGATCTGGAAGGCCCACATCCAGTAATCCACCCCGGTGCCGGGGCTGTATGCAATGCCCGTCAGGGGCGAATACCCCGACCAGCCGGCTATCGTAAACTCGCCGATGCCGAGCGAGACCATGACCAGCATGGCGCCGGCCGTGGTGAGCCAGAGGCTCACCGAGTTCAGGAAGGGAAAGGCGACGTCGCGCGCACCGATCTGTTGGGGAACGGCAAGGTTCATCAACCCCACCAGAAACGGCATGGCCATGAAGATGATCATGATCGAGCCGTGCGAGCCGAAGATCTGGTCGTAATGATGGGGCGGCAGGTAGCCGTGCGCCGAACCGGCGGCCACGGCCTGCTGGGAGCGCATGAGGATAGCATCGGCAAAGCCGCGCAGCAGCATGACCAGGGCGAGCACAATATACATGACGCCGATCCGTTTGTGATCGAGGCTGGTAAACCATTCCTTCCACAGATAGGTCCACTTGCCGAAATAAGTGATCAGGGCGAGAATGGCAAAGGCCAGCAGCAGGGCCCCTCCCACCGCGGTCATGATGATGACGTTGTCATAAGGGATCGCTGAAAGGCCTAATCTGCCGAGCATGCTAGTTTCCCTCCGGAGGGGCGGTTGGGGCCGGGGAAGGGTGAGTGATCCCGGGAGGCGCGGTGTGAGGTCCGTTCAGAATGTGATCGAAGAGCCCGGGCTCGACCGCGGAATAAGTGGTGACGGGAAAACCGTAGGTCGGCTTCCTGAGCTCCTCGAAGCGGGCATGATCGAGTTTTTCCGTGGACTGTTTCACCTTCTGCACCCATGCTTCGAATTTTTCCTGGCTAGTGGCGATCGACTTGAAGTGCATGTATGAATACCCGTCGCCGCTGAATTGCTGATTCTGGCCGAAATATTCGCCAGGCTCACGGGCCAGGAGATGCAGGCGGCTCTGCCGGCCGGCAATGCAGTAAATCTGGCTGCCCAGTTGTGGAATGAAAAAGGAGGATACGACCGTGTCGGAAGTGACCTTGAAGTTTAAAGGCACCTTGACGGGAAAAACGAGCTGGTTGACCGCGGCGATTTTCTGCTCCGGATAGATGAAGAGCCATTTCCAGTCGAGGGAAACGACTTCGATGGTTATGGGCTTTGCCGTGGAGGCGATGGGCTTCCAGGGATCGACATGATGCGTCTGGTGCCAGGAAATATGGCCGAGGACCACGATGATGGCGGCAGGAACGCTCCAGATGATCAGATCGAGCTTGCCCGAATAGGTCCATTTGGGGGCATAGGCCCCTTTGGGATTGGCTGCATTGTATTTCTTGGGAAACCAATAGACCAGGATCATCACCGGACGCCGAGGAGTGCCAATCGGAAAAAGAGGGTGCGGATGTTTCTCAGCATTTAATCCCCTGTGCCGCCCATGCCTTGGCAGTTGGGCGTGTCTTGCCGGAGTGGTTCGGCTGCGGCCAAGAGCCGCGGGGCCAAATGGCCCCGGCCAATCATGCCGGCCTCCGACCCATAGATGTCATGCCATTTTCTGAGTGTCTGGGCGAGGCGTAGATCCGGACCATGTGCCCCTTTGAAGATTGACGATTGTTCGGATTGAAAAGAGGAACCGAGTCAATTTAAAAAGGCCCATTTTGAAAAAGAAAATGGCCTCGGTTCCGCAAAAATAAAGTCTACTCCTATGCTATGATTTCGAGATTCCGAGTGTCAAGCATGTTGGATCAGACCAGAAACGATTGCTGAAGAGTCATGAGTTTGTTAGGTGTCATCTCAATCTGACCCCCAAAAGTCACCCCCGAGAAGAGGGCTTGTAAAGGATTGCTTTCGGTAGTGTGCAGAATTGTGTGCAAAAGAGCAGAGATGCTCTGAAAAAAAGAATGGTCATGGTAAGAGGTTGATATCCAAAGCAAACCTTGAACCCATAGGAGGGCTTACCATGACCAAG
>JARRJE010000306.1:0-3382 GCA_037379765.1 Deltaproteobacteria bacterium | reverse complement strand
AACCGCTCCCATTCGCCTTCGGGCAGCCCCACGAAAGTGAGCAGAAAACCCTTGCGGTAAGCGTAGAAGCCGAGATGCTTGTAATAGGTTGGCGCCACCGGCTCGTCGGGATTGCGCTGAAAAGGGATGGGCGACCGCGAAAAATAAAGCGCTAGGCCGTGCCGGTCGAAGACGGTCTTGACATGGTTGGGATCGGTGATCTCTTCCGGCCGGACGATCTTGTAAATCAGGGTGGCCATGGGCAGGGCGGGATCCTCAAGCAAGGGGGTGGCAACCTGCGTCACTACTTCAGCGGGAAAAAGGGGCTGGTCACCCTGGATGTTGACCACCACGTCCTGCTCGGCGATGTCAAGGAGAGTGGCCGCTTCGGCCAGCCGATCGGTGCCGGAGGCGTGATCAGGACTGGTCATGACCACTTCGCCGCCGAAACCGCGCACGCAGTCGGCGATCCGTTCATCATCGGTGGCCACTGCTACCCGGGAAAGCAGCTTCACGGCAGTCGCCCGTTCGTAAACGTGCTGGATCATCGGCTTGCCGGCAATCCGGGCGAGCGGTTTGCCCTCGAACCGATTGGAATGATATCGGGCCGGGATAATGGCCACTACATTTGGTTTATCTTTACATTCCGAACATTCCGAGCCCATGGCTCACCCTCGTTAAATCCGCCGGACCGGTTTTCGAGCTCTTCTTGCAAACCGGATGATCCTCCAACCACCGAGGACATCATCAGCGTGGAAACGCACGAAGAGATCGCACCACTTTGCACAACGTATTATGATTCGACCGACAATATACGATTTCTGGAAAATCGCAACGCTCTATCCACAATATCATATTCCGGAAGTTTGTTTTTTCATGCAAACTGCATCGAACATCATCGCGGTGGCAGCCGAGAGCGGCGCGCAGCGAGGAGCGGCCGAAATCCTCGCCGGGCGGCTCCACCTCCCATTGGGAGATCCGGCCCTCCCCCGATTTCCCTTTCTTTTGGTAGTGACCGAAGCAAGACTGGAGCTTCGACAAACCGCCGCCGGTTCCGCGGGCCCCGTTGCCGTTGATTTCACCACCGGCGCCCTGGACTACCGGCGGCGGCATGGCGGAGGTCGCAGCCAAGCCATCGCCCGGGCAGTGGGCCTCAAAAAGAATGCACGACCTCTTGTCTTCGACGCCACGGCCGGCTTCGGGCGGGACGGTTTCGTGCTGGCTTCTCTCGGATGCACGGTCCATCTGTTCGAGCGCTCTCCCGTGATCTGCGCGCTCTTGGAGGACGGATTGATCAGGGGTCGGCACGATCCGGAAATCGGCAGGTTGGTACGGGACCGGCTGACGCTCACTTGCGGCGACAGCAACGAGCTTCTCCGCCAGCTGGCCGAAGAAAGGCCGGAGGTCGTTTACCTCGATCCCATGTTCCCCAGCCGCCGAAAGAGCGCCCTGGTCAAGAAGGAGATGCGCATCCTTCAGGCCTTGGTTGGTCCCGATCCGGATGCGCCCCTGCTTCTCGAAGCTGCTCTGAACTGCGCGCGGCAGCGCGTGGTGGTGAAGCGGCCCCGATCTGTCCCGCCCCTTGAGGGCTCCGAACCGAGCCTGAAAATCGAAAGCAGAAAAAACCGTTTCGATGTTTATCTGACAGCGAATCGGTAAACCCGGCTCCCTGCATCACTCGCCTTTCGCCTTCCCGGTCTCTCTGTTATCCCCGATATTTTCTTCCCGAAAATATTTGCTTTTTTGAACTCGATATGGTCAATAATGTGTACATTGTTGACAAATATAGCCAACAAAGTTTCCATATTTGGCCCGGGGGCGATTTTTGGTCCCGCTCCCGAAATGGAGTCCGGAAACCCAGCAAAGATGGGAGGAGGTTTATGAACGTCTCTGGATTTTCCCTTATTTGGCCGAACAACCCCGGCCTTTCCGTTCTGTTATGGATCTCGATTGCCATCGTGGCCATGTACCTGGCGCGGACCTGGGTCCACAACCCGATCAGGTCGATCGCCCATTCCGCTCATAATGCCCTGAGGTTGATGGCCCGCTCGGCAACGCTCGCTGCTGAGAGGATTCAGCTCAGGAATCGAGAGGTCCTATTGGCCTCTGGCGCCGAATATTATGAACGTCAGATAGAAAGGGAATTTCATCGTATCAACAATGTGGTCGCCAAGGACTTGCAGGGTTACCCTGCCCTGCACCGATCCATGTCCGATCTGATCACGGCAATCGACGAAGACTATCGGGAGAGCACTCAGGTGCCGCCTACTCCCCCGGAATGGGCAGCCGCTCTCGATGCAGTTGCCAAAATCAGCTGCGCCGATGACAAACTGGTATCCAACATGTTGAACACTATCAACACTTCGGTCCAGGAATACCACACCGCGGCCATTGATGAATACCGGAAGGCCAGTGGAATGCGCCATCAGCTGCTCAAGAAAATGATGCCTTACTGGCGTAGCATGTCCCAGACCCTGGAAAGAGTGGACAAGACAATGAAAGGGCTGCTTGACCGTTCAAAAGACGTGGACGAGAAGATGGATCGCTACGAGGAGATCCTGGCCAAAACCGACCAGGCCGAGCGAATGCTCTCTTCCTCTTCCTTGACCCAGTTCGTCATCTCCGCGATCGTTCTGTTCATTGCTCTCGGGGGGGCGGTGGTGAATTTCAATCTTATCGCCTTGCCCATGACGGAGATGGTAGGTGGAAGCGCCTATCTGGGGCCGTTCAAAATGTCCAATGTCGCGGCCCTGGTGATCATTCTCATCGAAACGGCCACAGGCATTTATGTCATGGAAGGCCTGCGAATCACCAAGTTGTTCCCCATTATCGGCAGCATGGAGGATAAGAAACGCAAATGGTTCATGGTGTCAGCTTTCGCCATCTTGCTGATCATGGCCTGCATCGAATCATCGTTGGCCTTCATGCGAGACGTGATCATGGCCAACAGGCAGGCCCTGATCCAGTCCCTCGCCGACAACCAGGGCGGGCCTCAGACCACCATGAGCTGGATCCCGATGGTGGGGCAGATGGTCATGGGGTTCATCCTGCCTTTCGCTTTGGCTTTTGTAGCCGTTCCTTTCGAATCTTTCATCCATTCCTCGCGAACCGTGATCGGCATAACGATGGCGGCAATCCTGCGGGTCTCGGCCTCTATTTTTCGGCTGCTGGGAAACGGGGTGCTCTATCTCGGCAACGTTCTGACCAGTGCCTACGACTTACTGATCTTCCCTCTCTTATGGCTTGAAAAAATCATCCGGGAGAGGGTCGAGAAAACCGAGGCCGCAAAGCAGGTCAAGGAAATCGCATAGGAGAGTGCACATGAAAAAGGCCGTTATCGCCATCTTCCTTACAGCCCTTTTCCTGGGAATGACACCCGGCTGTGCGGACACGAACAGCCATG
>JARRJE010000305.1:0-3389 GCA_037379765.1 Deltaproteobacteria bacterium | reverse complement strand
CACCTGTACCACCTCCGGAAGATAGCAGCTCCTCCCCCGAAGCAGAGCCGCCAAAAGCGACCCGGCAGCACCGGGAGCAACGAGAGCGGCGGGCGGCTTTTGATCGTGGTCTGCAGTGGTTCCAGTCACGCGAGCTCCCTGGCAGCGAGCGAGTCCTCGATTATCTCCGGCACAAATATCGCCGCAATCATAAGGCTTCAACGCTTCACTCTACGGCGGGAATCCTCCGCTCCTTTCTTTCCTATGTCCATGGCCTCGGCGTGGATCGGCTTGAGGATATCCGTCACGATCACCTGGAAGGCTATGTCGAACTAGATCAAGATAAGGGCTTGAAGATCACGACGATCAGGACCAAGGTGGAAAGGATATATGCCTTTTTCCAATTCTTATCAGCCAACGGCATCCTTCAGTCTGAGATTTTGGTCAAGAAGATCAAACTCAGCCTCCCTGATGCCCTTCTTCGCGCCATACACCCCGACGATATCAAAAAATTGATCTCGGTCATCGACGATATCCGTGACCGGGCGCTGATCCTTATGCTTCTCAGAACCGGCATGCGGATTGGAGAGCTGCTCGACCTCAGAGTCGCGGATATCGACCTGAACGAACGCAAGGTCATGATTTACCTGGGCGAGAAAAACAGCCGTGGACGGGTCGTTTACTACAGCGACGATGCAGAAAAGGCCCTCAAGGCATGGCTCAGAATGCGAGATCCTAAGCGGGAGCATCTTTTCTATTCTACGGTGAAAAAAAGGGACGGATTCAGCCTCACCTATGTCGGGGCGAGGAGAATATTCACCAAATGGCTGGAAAAGGCTGGCTTGGAGCACAAGGGCTATTCTTTGCACCGTCTGCGGCATACCTTTGCCAGCGAGCTTTTGAATGCGGGATTACGCCTGGAAGTCCTTCAACAGCTTCTCGGCCACTCCAATATCGTGGAAACGAGACGGTATGCCAGGCTCACCGATAAGACGCGGGAGGAAGAGTATTTCCAGGCCATGGCTCTGATAGAAAAAGGTGAGATCTGGGTATTCCGGAGCAAGCCGGCCACCGATTCCGGTTCATTCCGGCCACCGATTCCGGTGGAAGCCGGCCACTGATTCCGGTCCATTCCGGCCACCCATTCCGGTGATGTCGGCCACCCTCTGAGGAGAGAGTAGCAACGCAGGATACCAAATGGTATCGCCATACCTTCCAGATCAACCAGAAGGAGGAAGGCGATGCCGGCAAAGAGGTTATCCATGCGTAAGATTTATGAAGTTTTGCGGTTGAAGTTCGACTGCGGCCGGACCAACCGGGAGATTGCTCAAAGTTGTTCCATCGGGCGGAGCACCGTTTCCGACTATCTTTTGCGGGCCAAGGCGGCAGGTATCAGCTGGCCGTTACCTCCAGAACTCAATGAAACGGCCCTTGAACGGTTACTGTTCCCCTCAGCCGACAAGCCGAGCGCCGGGAAACTCCAACCGGGCTGGGCTGAGATTCACCAGGAGCTCAAGAAAAAGAACGTCACCCTGGCCCTGCTGTGGCAGGAATACAAGGAACAGTGCCCTGAAGGTTTGCAATACAGCTGGTTCTGTCAGCAGTACGCCCGGTGGCGCGGCAAGCTCGATGTGGTCATGCGCCAGAACCACCGGGCTGGCGAGAGGATGTTTGTTGATTATGCCGGCCAGACGGTGCCGGTGATTAACCGCACCATCGGCGAAGTACGGGAGGCCCAGGTGTTCGTGGCCGTGCTGGGGGCGAGCAGTTACACCTATGCCGAGGCCACCTGGAGCCAGAAGCTGCCGGACTGGATCAGCTCGCATGTGCGGGCCTTTTCCTGGTTTGGGGGAGTCACCGAGCTGTTGGTTCCTGACAACCTCAAGAGCGGGGTGGATAAACCCTGCCTGTACGAACCGGACATCAATCCTACCTACCAGGACCTCGCCGCCCATTACGGCACTGCCGTTTTGCCGGCTCGGGTGCGCAAGCCCAAAGACAAGGCCAAGGCCGAGTCAGGAGTTCAAGTGGTAGAGCGCTGGATTCTGGCCCGGCTACGGCACCATCAGTTTTTCAGCTTGGAGGATCTCAACCGCGAGATCCGGGGGTTAGTGGAAGAGCTCAACCGCCGACCCTTCCAGAAGCTTCCCGGCAGCCGGAAGAGCATGTATCAATCTATCGATCGGCCAGCCCTGCTGCCTCTTCCTGCTATCCCGTATCAGTTTGCGCAATGGAAGAAGGCCAAGGTCCATATCGATTACCACGTGGAAGTAGATGGCCATTATTACAGCGTACCTCACCCGTTGGTCGGCAAGGTGCTTGAGATCCGATTCACTCAGGATACTGTGGAATGCATGTTCCGTGGCCAGCGGGTTGCCAGCCATCGCCGGAGTCATCAAAGGGGAAGTCATAGCACCTTGGCGGAGCATATGCCGCCAAACCATCGCAAATATGCAGAGTGGACTCCAGAGCGATTCCTGCGCTGGGCAGAAAAGATCGGACCGTCAACGCTCGAGTTGGCGGAACGGATCTTTACCTCCCGTAAGCATCCCCAGCAAGCCTACCGCAGTCTGCTGGGTATCCTGCGCCTTGGCAAGAGCTACACCGATGAGCGGCTGGAAGCAGCCTGCCGACGGGCTCTTGCCATCGATGCCCTTTCTTATCGCAGCATTGAGTCGATCCTGAAGAACAATTTGGAAAACAAGCCATTGCCCGCTAGAACGGCTGCCCCTCCTGTTGCCGCCGGCCACAGCAACATCCGGGGCGCCAGATACTATGTCATCCAGGAGGGCAAGCCATGCTGATGCATCCGACCATCGAAAAACTGGAGCACCTGCGGCTCACCGGCATGGCCTCGGCACTCAAAGAGCAGTTGAGCATGGATCTGGAGGCGGTGAGCTTTGAGGATCGCCTCGGCCTGTTGGTGGACCGGGAGGCAGCGGATCGAGATAACCGGCGTCTGAAAACCCGACTTCGCCAAGCCCGCCTCCGGCAACAGGCCTGCATCGAGGACATTGACTTCCACCACCCCAGAGGCTTGGATAAATCCCTCATCTTCCGCTTGGCGGAATGCCGGTGGATAGGCGAGCATCAGAATCTGATCATCACCGGCCCCACTGGAGTGGGCAAATCATACCTGGCCTGTGCCTTTGCCCAGAAAGCCTGTCGGCAGGGCTACAAGGCCCTTTACCTCAGAACACCCAGGTTGTTCGAGGATCTCAGCCTGGCCAGAGGAGATGGCCGCTATGTCAAGCTACTCAAAGGTCTTGCCAAAATCGACCTTCTGGTGCTTGACGATTACGGGCTGATGCCGCTCAACCAAGAACAACGCCACGACCTTCTGGAGATCCTGGAAGACCGGCATCAGCTCAAATCAACCATGGTGACCAGTCAGCTCCCCCAGGAGCACT